>CAUJEY010000009.1 GCA_963169325.1 Bacteroidota bacterium | reverse complement strand
CTTTGGCAGGCGCAGCGGTTGTTGCTCCACCGGATTTCGCAGCGCGGGCAGCGCGGGCTTTGGCCAGGATTTCGGCGCGGCTCAGTTTCGGTGCGTCGGCCGATTTGGCGGCGGCTTTGGCGGCCTTCGGCGCTTTGGCAGGCGCGGCGGCGGTTGCTCCACCGGATTTTGCAGCGCGGGCGGCGCGGGCTTTGGCCAGGATTTCGGCGCGGCTCAGTTTCGGTGCGTCGGCCGATTTGGCGGCTTTAGCGGCCTTCGGCGCTTTGGCAGGCGCAGCGGTTGTTGCTCCGCCGGATTTCGCGGCGCGGGCAGCGCGGGCTTTGGCCAGGATTTCGGCGCGGCTCAGTTTCGGTGCGTCGGCGGCTTTCGCGGCTTTGGCGGCCTTGGGCGCTTTGGCAGGCGCAGCGGTTGTTGCTCCACCGGATTTCGCAGCGCGGGCAGCGCGGGCTTTGGCCAGGATTTCGGCGCGGCTCAGTTTCGGTGCGTCGGCCGATTTGGCGGCGGCTTTTTTTCCTTTTACCGGTTTGGCGCCTTTATCTTCCAGTTTAGCAGCACGGGCGGCGCGGGCTTTGGCCAGGATTTCGGCGCGGCTCAGTTTCGGCGCGTCGGCCGATTTGGCAGTAGAAATTCCTTTTGGCCGGCCGCGGCGTTTGGTTTCTGCGGGCACTTCAGCATCGGAGCTTGCTTTCCCTTCGGCTACCAGTGCGACATGTGCCAGATGGTGTTTGCAGTGCCAGGCGTAGAGAGCGATCGCTTCAGGCAGCAAAACCACGTTTTGCCGTTCGGGGTGAAAGTATCCTTTCTCCAGGTCCTCTTCTGAAAGCGACTCTAAAAATTGCCCCCAGCGGCGGTGCAATGCAGATAATAAACGCAGGGATACTTTTACAGAACCTTGCTTTCCATCTTCCGTTTCTGCCCAAAGTGCTTCTTCATAAGGTTTAATAATCGGGGTAGGTTCGGTAACGGCCAGTTTCATACGCACGTATGCATTAATATGACTGTCTGCTATGTGGTTTACTACTTGCCGGGCCGTCCAACCGCCGGGGCGATAGGAAACATCCAACGATTGGTGGGATAATTTTTTCAGGATTTTTTTCAGTTCCTTAGGAAATCGTTCAATGGTTTTAATGTTCTTACGGGTGTCTTCGATCGAATAGATTTTCCCATATTCGAATTTGCCCGTGGGGTAACGCAGCTTATCCATTTTGCTCATTGTCGCGGCTGTTTAATGTTGTTAGTTAAAAAATTGTTGCGCTATTTTGATTATTCGTACATTTATTTCGTCTTCTTATTGTCTTTCCAGCGCCATAAATAGCGGCAGGCGACAGTCCTGTAGGGCCGCCAGGGTTCGGCCGTTACTATCATCTTTTTTCTTAAATCTTTTCCTGTTTCGGTCATTGAAAATAGGCGGATCATCGCCTGCTGAATACCCAGATCGTCAGTCGGAAACACATCCGGCCGGTTTAAGGTGAACATGAGGATCATTTCGGCAGTCCATTGTCCTACACCTTTTATCTGCGTCAGTAAGGATATAATTTCCATATCCGACAGGTTGTCCCACGGATAGTTCTCCAGGTTATTTTTCAGCGTAAAAGCGGCAACGTTCTGCAAATAGACGGCTTTTTGATTAGACAGGCCGGCTGAACGCAGCCGGTTCAAATCCATTGTTAGTAGTATTTCGGGACTTGGATCATTATCGGGGAACATAGCGCAAAAGCGCTTAAAAATGGTATTGGAGGCAGTCACACTCAGTTGCTGGGAGACAATAGATTCCAATAAGTCAAAGTAAACATTCCCGGATGGCGTGAAGGGCGCAAGGTTGGTCGTCTGAATAACTTCTTTAAGAAAAGAATCTTCATTCAGGTGCAAAATTGCAACATCTATTTGCATTTTGTATCGTTTTGTGTGCGCAAAAATGAAAAATTATTTTTTTACTATTGAAATTTACTGTTTTTTAAGTAGCAGTATTTAACATAAAACACTGATAATCATTTACATAAACTCAAATTTTATTATCAAAATTATTTTGATTCTATAAACGAAAAAACGAAAAAAATATTGGTCTTAGTAAAATTATACCTTTGTTTGTTACTCTTAAACAAAAGAAATAATATTGCCCGACGGAATTATTTTTCTAACTGACCAAGACAAACGCAACAGATGGGTTTTCAAAAAGTTACCACCGTAGAGAGTCAGAATGACATGCTGCAATTCGTTCGGCATTTGCTGGACGACGTACAGGCTTTCGAGTACATGCTCGAAAAAAACTGGTTTGAAAGTGACATTACACGCATCGGCGCTGAACAGGAGATGTGCCTGGTACACAACAAAACGTATAAGCCCGCTAACATTAACCTGGAAGTATTATCCAAACTAACCGATGCGCCCTGGTGTGTCACCGAACTGGCTAAGTTCAACCTGGAAACCAATTTATCGCCCCGGGAATTTACAGGAGATTGTATCAGTGCATTGGAGGCAGAAAACCTGGACTATCTGGGCAAAATCCAGAAAGTACTGGATGAAATGGATGCCTCTATCGTGCTTTGCGGGATACTACCCACCTTGCGAAAGCATGATCTGGACATGCAGAATCTTACGCCGAACGAACGGTATTATGCCTTGATGGCGGCTATTCAAAAACACTTATTGGGCACCTCCTTCGAACTGCGGGTAGAAGGTGTGGATGAACTATTAGTCAAACACGACTCCCCTTTGCTGGAGGCATGCAACACCAGTTTTCAGGTCCACCTGCAGGTAGCGCCGGAAGCGTTCGTCAAAATGTATAATATCGCACAAGCATTAGCCGCACCGACTATCGCTATATCGGCTAATTCTCCACTGGTATTCGGACGGCGTTTATGGCATGAAACACGTATTGCGTTGTTCCAGCAAAGCCTCGATACACGCACTACCGCCGATCACATGCGGGAGCGGCTGCCCAGGGTAAATTTCGGCTCCGGATGGTTACGGGGCGATATCACACAAATTTATAAAGAAGATATCAGCCGTTTCCGGGTACTATTGGCCGGAAAGATTGAGGAAGACTCCCTGCAAATGGTACAGGAGGGCAAGGTGCCCAAGTTGCGCGCCCTGCAAATACACAATTCCACAGTATATCGCTGGAACCGGCCCTGCTATGGTATTTCGCCCAACGGCAAACCGCACCTGCGCATTGAAAATCGCGTCATACCCGCCGGCCCTACGGCTGTGGACGCAGCCGCCAATGCCGCTTTCTGGCTGGGCATGATGATCGGCATGGGCATGCACTATGGCGACATAACCAAACATATTGATTTCGACGACGCGCGTGATAATTTCCTGAAATCCGCTAAATTCGGGATAGACAGTACGTTTAACTGGTTCAAGGATAAAAAAATGCCGGCGCCGGAACTGATTTTGAAAGAACTCCTGCCTTTAGCCAAAGAAGGACTTCAACATCAGAATGTAAAAAAATCCGACATCAAAAAGTATTTGGATATTATAGAAGCCCGCGCCAGAGAACACAAAACAGGCGCGCGTTGGGCGCTGCGCTCCTTTACCGCTTTAAAAAATGAAGTGACCAACGATGAAGCCGTAACCTGCCTGACCGCCGCTATGATTAAAAATCAAAAACTGAACAAGCCCGTGCATACCTGGAAGGAAACAACTGCCTCCGACTTCGAAGACTGGCAACCCTCCAAACTGAAAGTGGAGGAATTTATGTCTACCGACCTGTTTACCGTTCAGCGCGACGACCTCATCGAACTTGTTGCCGAAATCATGAACTGGCGCCGGATACGCTATATGCCCGTGGAGGACAGCAAGGGCGAATTGGTCGGCCTGATCTCCTCCCGGTTGCTGCTGCGACATTTTGCCCGCATCAACAAATTGAATGACGCCGGCCTGACCACAGTAAAAGATATAATGATTGAAAAACCGCTGACCGTAAACCCGGACACTTCTATTATGGATGCTATGCGAAAAATGCAGGATAACAAGATCGGCTGCCTACCCGTGGTGAAAGCAAAAGAACTGGTTGGAATTATAACGGAGATGGATTTTCTGCGGATCACCTCGCGACTGATGGAGCGCGTGGAAAAGTGAGGTTTGGGGGTTTGGAGGTTTGGAGGTGGCTCAAAGGGATTGTTCAAAAAATGATGTCCAATTTCTAAAATATCGTATTTAAAAAATTGATAATTAGGTAAAAAACCAAAATACGGCAGCAAAGAAAAGTAAAACGACTTTTACATATTGTTAAATCTCAAACCTGATGCGCATGGGGGCGAAAGTCATCCTACTGGACGAATTTTATTTCAC
>CAUJEY010000008.1 GCA_963169325.1 Bacteroidota bacterium | reverse complement strand
GTTGGTGTCTTTAGCGGTGGGGTTCACCTCTTCCCATTCCGAACAGAGTAGTTAAGCCCGCCAGCGCTGATGGTACTGCGATAGTTGTCGCGGGAGAGTAAGTCGATGCCAACTTAAACTATCCAGCCTCGTTCCGTGTATGCGGTTCGGGGCTTTTTTTGTTTACTAGGCATCACAAATGCCGCAACCGCTCCGAAATCGCCGAAATCTTCTCCATATCCACCACCCCATCCGTCTCAATTCCCGAGGCTACATCTATGCCGATACAATGGCGGTAGGCCAAAGCAGCATCCAAATTGTCTACGTTGAGCCCGCCTGCTAATAAAAAAGGGTAGGGAAAATCCCGTGGAATGACCGCACCGATAGGTTCCCCACTGCCCGGCCGGGCGCCGTCGAGGATAAACATATCCACATCCGGGGCATAGTCTTCCAAAGATTCGAGGTCGGCGGCATTGCCCACCCGGCAAGCCAGAATTACTTTTTGCCGCAGGCTACGAATAAATGCCGGGGTCACGTCGCCGGCGTACAACTGTACCCGCCTGAAAGCAAACCGGGACAGGATTCCCCGTATTTCCGTTTCCGAATTTTTATAAAAAACTGCGACCGCATGGGCGGGAATATCCCAGCCTTCCAGCACATCCGGCTCGATCCGGCGTTTGGAAACGGGGGAAAAGTTGATCCCGATGAAATCGGCGGGGCAGGCGTCCAATAGTTCGGAGGTGCGAATGCCGCAGGCTTTGAAAAGAAGGGGAGCAAATGCCGGCAATGTTTTAAAAAGGGATGGAAAGTGTGGCGCCGGGCTTGATTCTCGCATCAAACTCGTTCCAATTAAAAAGCCGTCGGCGCCGCGCACAACCTGAAAATCCCGGTAATCATGAATACCTGACTCGGCAATAATGAACCGATTATCGGCCATTACGGACAATACGTTTACCCGGTTAAGGGCCGTGCGGAAAGTCTTGAGGTCGCGGTTATTGATCCCCAGAACGGGAAAATCGAGGAGTTTTATTTTTTCCAATTCTTCCCGGTCATGCACCTCCACCAAAACGCCCATGCCGAGGCTTTCGGCAGTTTTTTGCAACAGGGGCAGCCTTTCCGGGGGCAGAATGGCCGCAATAAGTAAAATGATATCGGCGCCGTGCAGGCGGGCGAGATAAATTTGAATGGGATCGAGGATAAAATCTTTTTGAAGCAGCAGCGGCGATTCGCCTGGTAGTGCATCAAGTGTTTGGGCCGCCTGTTGCAGGTCGGCATATGAGCCTCCAAAAAATTCGGTATCCGTCAGCACGGAGATGGCGCCGGCTCCAGCCCGGGTATACGATCGTACCTGCGCACAAACGTCGGCATCGCGATTGATCCAGCCCTCCGATGGGCTTTTGCGTTTGAATTCGGCAATAAAAAACGGTTGCTTTTGCCCGCGTGCAGCCGATAGAGCCCGGTAAAAACTTTTTGCCGAAGGTACAACCGTTTGCCGAAGCGTATCAAAATCAAAATTTTCGTACAACTGTTTTATTTCCAGGTGTTTATGCGCTTCAATTTGATCGAGTATATTGGCCATATAGTGCTCCAAAACGTTAGTTTAACAATGACATCCAATGACGTAATTGACGATCAATGACGAATTGACGCCCACTCCCCCTAACTCAATACCGGCGTTTCCGCCATAGTCGATTTATACCGCTCCAGCTGTTCGCCCATTACCCCTTCGAAAATTAATTTTTCCATTTTCCGGAAGGCTTCCGGCAACGGCATGTCCGCCACAAACCTGGTGTAGATAAAGGCGGCATTGGCAGCCACGAGTTTATAATGCTCCGTGCCAGGGATGCCGGCGAGCATAGCCCGGGCGATGGCCAGGCATTCATCCGGGTTGGCGGCGCTAACGGCTTCCGGCGGCAATGGTTCGATGCCAAAATCAGCCGGCGAGATTTCATATATCCGCCGTTTACCATCCCTGTATTCCAAAATGCGGGTGGCGGCACTCACAGAAATTTCATCCAATCCATCGTTTCCATGTGCCACGAGAAGGTGCGTTTTGCCCATTTTAATACCCGTCTCGAAAATGACCTCCACGAGATTGGCAAAGGCTGTTCCGATAAATTGCCGCCCGGGCAAACAGGGATTGACCAAGGGCCCCAATACGTTGAACACCGTGGGTAAGCCGATTTGCGCGCGTACAGGGGCAAAATGCCGGAAGACCGGGTAAATATCCGGAGCGAATAAAAAAGCAAGATTCGTTTCCCGCAAGCTGCGTTGCGCTTGTTCTGCGTCGAACCGGATCGGCACATCAAGTGCTTCGAGGAGGTTGAAACTGCCAAAACGCCCGGCGGCAGCGCGGTTGCCGTGTTTGGCAATTGGCAGTCCGCAATGCGCCAGTAGCAGGCTGGCCAGGGTAGACGTGTTTATTCGTGGTAGTCCGGAACCGCCGGTGCCACAGATATCAACGGCATCCGAAGGGCTAATGTCAAAATTATTCACCTTGGGGGTATTCTGGAAAAAAATCTCCGTGTCTCCATGCCTCCGTGGTGAATTTAGCAATAGCGCATCGATAAACTGTTTCAATGCCCCGGCATCGCGCAGGCGCAGGCTGAGCGATACCAGGAGAATTTGTTTCTGATCGTCGGACAACTGGCCCTCTTCCACTGCTTGTAAAAAAGCACGCAACGCACCGGTGTCTAACGGGATACCTAACTGGAGTGCGTGCGACAATTGGTGGTAGATTCGGTTACCGGTGGAAAGCCGGCCGGCTACGACATTTTGCAGCAAACGCATACCGGCATTGTTGTACATACTCAATACCGATTCAGGGTGAAACTGAATGCCCTCGATAGGCAGGCGCTTGTGGCGTACGGCCATAACAGCGCCGTCGGCAGCGTAGGCGCTCACTTCCAACTCAGGGGGTATTACCTTTGCCGCCCAGGAGTGGTAACGTGCCACACGGATTTCTGGCTCCAGGCCGGTAAAAATACTACGGCCATCGTGCCCGATGGGGACCGATTTGCCATGTACCGGAGCGATATTTTCCAGCGTACCGCCGAAAAACTCCACCAACGCCTGATGGCCCAGACAAACGCCCAAAATCGGTTTGGTGCGGTAAAAGCGCGCAATAACCTGCATTAAATTACCCGCATTGCGCGGTATGGAAGGGCCGGGCGACAATACCAACAAATCGAACGCCTCACGGGCGATGATCTCCGGATCCACCGTGTTGCGGTACACTTTTACCGAACAACCTAACTGCCGGAAAAAATCAACTAAATTGTAAGTGAAAGAATCAAAATTGTCGAGCACAAGGACGCGATGGAGCATAATTAAACAGGGTAAATGGAAATGTCATGATGTATTAATGTACTGGTACGACGATACAAATATTTGTAAAAAAACTCCGGACGTGCAAGTGCCGGAATGGAAATTTTATTTTTGCCTTTCTTTTTAAATACCGCTATGTTATTTCAAGGCGTATTGTTGGGCTTTTCGCTCAGTTTTATGGTTGGGCCGCTGTTGTTTGCGATTATGCAAGCCAGTCTGGAGCGCGGGTTTCGCGCCGGGTTGGCCTTGGCATCCGGCATTTGGACAAGCGATGCCCTGTACATTTTGTTGGTGTACTACGGAGTAGATGCAATGGCTACGCTGACGTCGCTGCCTTATTTCCGGCTATGGTCAGGCTGGGCCGGAGGGCTCGTATTAGTGGCATTCGGGCTGGGCACGCTGCTCCGCCGCAAGGTGCCTGTTGCTGATGCGCCCACCGCCGCCGACAGGATGTTGGATGCACTGGACGGGCCAGAACCTCCCGGGGTGGAACACAACTGGATGCGCTGGGGACTTCCCGGTTACTGGCTTCGTGGTTTTTTAATCAATACGATCAATCCGTTTACCGTATTCTTCTGGCTCGGCATTGCCAGTGCCGTAGTGGTACCCAACCAATGGGTACCGGGAGAAACATTAGCCTTTTTTAGCGGTATGTTTGTTACGTTGGTCATTACAGACACCTTAAAGGCGTATGCAGCAAAGCGGGTGCGCCATTTCCTGACGCCGCAGCACACCCGCTGGGTACAACTCAGCATTGGCACAGTGCTGCTTGTTTTTGGGGTAGTGTTGATTTTGCGTGTGCTGTAGGAGGGGGCGGGGGTTTGGAGGTTTGGGGGTTTAGAGGTGTGGGGTTTAAGGGCGTTTTTAAACTTAATGGCGGACGGCAACCTCTAAACCTCTAAACCCCCAAACCCCCAAACCCCCAAACCTTCAAACCAGTAACCCTCACCCCCCCTTTAACGTCCACAATTAGCAAACTGCCGAAAAACAAGTCTGAACTGAACCAAAAACCGGATTTTTGTTCGGAAAAGAATAACTCGTTTTTTACCGGTTTCCTTTACCGGTTCTTTTAGTACTATTTTTATGTTTTTAAAATACCGTTTAAATATGCGTTTATTGATACTTGCCTTTTTCGTTTGCATTTTTTGCACCCAAATTTCTGCTCAAACGTACTGGCAATTTGTGCCGGAAAAAGACCTGAACGTGCCGGAGCAGACCGTTCGTCATATAATTCCCGGCAGCCTGTTGGCGCTCGACCTTGATTATCCGGCCCTTTATCAGACGTTAGATAGCGCGCCTATGGAAAACACGTCCGGCGCTCCGCTGGCGCTCGAATTGCCGACGGCGGATGGCCGTTCCCGCCTGTTTCAGGTATGGGAGTCTCCGGTAATGGCGCTGGAACTGCTGGCGAAATATTCGGACACCCGTACTTGGTCCGGACAGTCGGCTGATGGATACCGCGTGCGCCTGGGTACCGGCCCGCGTGGGTTTTATGCCTTTATGCTGGCGCCCGATGGAGGCCTTCAAACCATCCGGCCTTACGCCGAAGGACAAAAGCGGGCCTATATGGTGTATTATTCCAAAGACCTGTTGACGCCCGACCCTGCTTCGGAAGCGGCATTTCGCTGTGGGGTGGAGTCGCATGAGGAGCACGAGGGCGGATTGGAGACCCATTTATCGCCCCAAGTCACCGACCGCGGCAGCGCACCCATTAAATTAAAAAAATACCTTATTGCCATAGCCGCTACGGGGGAATACACCAAATTTCATGGCGGAACTAAAACGCTGGCGCACAATGCCATCGTGGAGGCGCTGAGCTATATAAACCTGCTCACCGAACGCGACTTCGCTGTCCATTTTGATCTTATTGCGAACAACGACACGATAATTTTCCTCGACGAACTCACCGATCCGTTCACGGGTAACCAAACCAGCGGCTTTATGGATCAAAATCCGGCCGCCATCAATCCATTGGTCGGTATTAACAATTATGATATCGGACACGTATTCGGCGTCTATTTCCCGGGGAACAAGGCAACAGGTGTGGCCATTCGCTCCAGCACCTGCACGAATAATAAAGGCCGGGGATGCTCGACGGCGTCACCACCCGACGGGGAATATTTTTATAAAGTAGCCGTGCATGAGATGTGTCACCAATTATCGGGCACGCACACCTGGAACAACTGTTCAGAAGATTATGTCGATCAGCGTTCGTTGATCAGCGTATTTGAGCCGGGTAGCGGCTCTACCCTGATGTCGTATGCAGGTGGTTGCGGCCCCAACAATGTGGTGTCGGACAACGACCCGTATTTCCACTTAGCCAATATCCTGCAGGTGCAGGAATTTGTGGCAACGGGCAACGGCAGCACCTGCGGTACGGAAATGGACACGAACAACAATCCGCCCAGCGCCGATATCCCGCTCAGCAACGACTTTTTTATCCCAATCTCCACGCCATTTGAATTGACCGGCGTGGGTAGCGACCTCGATGGGGATCAGCTCCGGTACTGCTTTGAACAATGGGATCGCGATACGGTGGGTATACCGGCCACCCTGGGAGAAGCTGCAGCGACAGGCGCACTGTTCCGCTCCTATGCGCCGGCACAAAATTCGACGCGTATTTTCCCGAGATTGTCTCTCATATTAGCCAACCAGTTTGATAAAACAGAAGTATTGCCTACCGTCAGCCGGCCGCTCACCTTCCGGCTTTCCGTACGGGATTACCATTCCGGCGGCGGCGCTTTTGCCTGGGACGAAGTGAAGTTTCGCGCCACAAGCCTGGCTGGGCCGTTCACAGTAGTCAGCCCCAATCTTACATCGGAAATATGGCTTACCGGGGAATACCAAACCGTTGTCTGGGATGTAGCCAACACGGACCGCGCACCGGTCAACTGCAAAACCGTCAACATCCGGCTCAGCACCGACGGCGGCCAAACGTTCCCAACCATGCTGGCAACAGGCGTGCCCAACAGCGGCCGGGCTTGCGTCAAAGTGCCGGGCCAGGTCACGAATAACGCCCGCGTCCGGGTGGAAGCCGCCGATAATATTTTCTTTGACCTGTCCAACTCCGGCTTCAAGATTCAGGCCCCGGCACAACCGGCTTTCTCGTTGTGCGCCGGAAGTCTGGTTGATACGATTTGTTTGCCGGCAACGTATACGGCCACGATCACTTCGAGCGCCTTGTTGGGTTTCAGCGGCCAGATTGATCTTTCTGCCACTACCAATGTACCCGGCGCCGTGGTTAAACTCGGCTCCAATGCCTTAACACCGGGTAGCGATGCCGTCGTTACCGTTGAGTTCCCGGTGGGCAACCCCGATGGCGATTTTACTGTGGTGGTCGGTGGCGCTTCGGCAGGGTTGAACGATTCGGTGGTGATTTCCCTGCATGTGGTCAGCAACAACTTCAGCGCTCTGGCGCCCATCAGCCCGCTCGACGGCGCTGTCGGGCAGGATCAGGCCGCTATCCTGCGTTGGCTGAAAGTGGTGGATGCCAATGAATACGATGTGCAGGTGGCTACCAATCCGTCGTTTAGTTCCAATGTAATCATCGCTTCGCTGGAAAATACAACCCTGGATAGTTTTAAAGTTCCAATTTTACAGCCCAAAGGCCAGATACTGTACTGGCGTATCCGCCCGAAAAATGAATGCGGCACGGCCGACTGGTTCGGACCGTATTCCTTTGGCACGGTGGTAGATGTGTGCCAGACCTTCGAATCGACCGATGTGCCGAAAAACATTACGGCCAACCAGGCGGTGACGGTTGAAGCAAAGATTACCATCCCGGCCGGGGGCGTTGTCAGCGATGTGAATATTAAAAAAATTCAGGGCAACCACTCGTTTTTCAAAGACCTGGAAATGCGTCTGATCAGCCCCTCCGGTACCGATGTGCTGCTGTTTAAAGATAAATGTCCGGGTTCTTTCAACTTTAATATGGGTTTCGACGACAGCAATCTGGGACTGTTTGGATGCCCGCCGCCGAATACCGGCGCTTCTTCCAAACCCACGGAACCCCTGAGCGCTATCAACGGCCAGAATGCCGGCGGCGACTGGATTTTGCGGGTAAAAGACAATGTGATCAGCTCCGGCGGCCAGATCACCGGTTTTGCCCTGGAACTTTGCTCCAGCGCTTCGCTGAACCCGCCGGTACTTGTCAATAACAATCCGATGCAAGTGGAACCGGGCAAAAACAAAGTCGTTACGACGGATTTGTTGAAAACGGAAGACGGCAACAACACGGATAACCAATTGCTGTATACTCTTACCACCATTCCTAAATACGGCGAATTACAGTTCAACTGGTCGGGCCAGAAAATGCTGCCCGGCGCACAATTCACCCAGGCCGAATTGAACGGCGGCGCCCTGCGTTATTTCGATTACGGTTTCAGCGGCAAACAAGACCAGTTCTGTTTCACGGTAACGGACGGCGAAGGCGGGTTGGTTTCGGACTGCTTTATCATTCAGCCTTTCCCGTTGGTCGCCACCCAGGAGCCCAACGGCGCCCCCGGCTTCCTGCTGGCGCCCAATCCGGCAACCGATCTGGTTCGGATCATCTTCGAGACGCCGCTCACTTCCGATACCCGGGTGCGGTTTTTTGATGCTTCAGGTCGTTTGGTGCGCGATTTGGCGCTGGCTGCCGGCCAAGGCATGGCAGAAATTAATGTAGCCGGTTTGCCGGAAGGTTTGTACGCCGTAGCAGTGGAAAATGCCTCGGGCACCGGCGTCCGGAAGGTAGTGGTGCGGTAGTTTTTAAATTTACCATTTTAGAATACCTTAGTTCACTTTAGAAACACAGTCTTTTCTAAAGTGAACTAAGGTGTTTAAGGTGGTAAGTAATTTCTAACAGGATAAGTTATAACCTGAAATAAACTGTTTTTAAAAAGTTAGGCTATGCGTCAATTGTTTCTTGGGCTCTTTGTATTGGGGCTTTTTACGGGTATCAACGCTCAAAATACGCCTGTTTTCTGGTTTGCAGTTGCGCCCGACGACGTCGTCCTTCCGGAAGGATCTTATCGGGCATTCGAACCCTATACATACCAGGCTTATCGGCTCGATTACGATGCACTCGTAAAAAACCTTGCCCAGGCACCGATGGAATTTACGGCAAAAGCAAAAAAGCCCGTGGTCGTCCTGTTGCCGGTGGGTAGTGGGCAACTGGAGCAATTCGCGCTGGTTGAATCGCCGGTTATGATGCCGAAACTGCAGGAACGCCATCCGGAAACCCGGACATTTTCAGGGTATTCTTTACAAACACCAAATAAACGTATTCGCTGTAGTTATTCGCCCAGTTGGGGATTCAAAGCGATTGTGTTGCGTCCGGATAAAGGAGTGGAATATATCGAGCCCCTGGCAAGGGAACAAAACGAGTACTACATGGTATATGACCGCCATGCGTTTCCCAATGAACTGCGCCTGAAGGGTAAAACGACGGTCGAATTTCCAGAAAAAATTTCCGCTGTGGAGGCGACCCCGCGTGTATCCCTCCCCCCGGCACGCCCTGCCGACCGGGGCTCAGAGCTCGGAGGCCCCGTAGTAGTGAAAGAATACCGTTTCGCCGCGGCTTGTACTGGGGAGTTTGCCCAGGATAATGGCGGCACCTTGCAGAAAGTTTTAGACAAAATTGTGGATGTCACCAACAAACTGAACGCCATTTATGAGCGGGACCTCGATATACGGCTTAAACTGGTAGATGATGAGGAAAAGATCGTTTTCCTTGATCCGGCTACCGATCCATACACAGGCACCGATGTCGGCGGCTGGCTCAATCAGAATCCCACGGCAATGGGAATACACTTGGGAAGCGCAGACAAATACGACATCGGCCATGTATTTGCCCGCTATATGGGCGGCCCTGCCATAGGCGTAGGCGTTTTAGGGAGCTGTTGCACGATACTTAAAGGACGAGGCTGCTCTTCAGGGAATAAGCCTTACGAAGATGATTTTTTTTCCGTCATCGGGCAGGAAATTGGTCACCAATGGAATGGCGGCCATACCTGGGCGAATTGCAGCCCGATCAACAATGCGGGTTACACTGCCGGTTCGGCCTGCGAGCCGGGCGGTGGCACCACGATCATGGCTTATTCCGGCGTTTGTGGCCCGGATAATGTTCAAAATGGGTTTGGCGATTTGTATTACAATGTTTGTTCGATCATTGAAATACGAAGTTTCGTTGAAATAGACGCAGGCGCTACCTGCGGCACCAACGTCACTACGGATAATATGGCGCCGATCGTTACGCTGAATTATGCCAACAACTTTTTCATCCCCATCAGCACACCCTTCGAACTGACCGGCTCGGCCGTTGACCCGGATGGCGACCCACTGACATACTGTTGGGAAGGCATCGATGTAGGCCCATTGGCGCCCTTGGGTAGCCCCGTAGGTAGCACGGCCATTTTCCGCTCTTACCCGCCCACGAACATTCCGACCCGGACATTTCCCAGGATGCAAACGATCATTTCTAACCAGGCGGATAAACGGGAACTACTCCCCACTTATACCCGCGACCTCACCTTCGCCCTGACGGCACGCGACGACAAAGCGGGCGGTGGCGGTGTGGGTATCGATACCGTCCGGTTCAAAGCCACCGACCTGGCGGGCCCGTTTGCCGTAACTTCTCCGAGCGGTTCCTTTGCCTTTTGGAACCAAGGCGAATATGAAATCGTCACCTGGGATGTAGCCAACACCGACAAGGCTCCGGTGAACTGTAAAAAAGTGAACATTAAACTGAGCCTCGACGGCGGCTATACCTACCCTGTCACCCTCGCCGCCAATGTGGCCAATACCGGGCGTTATTGTATAAAAGTACCGGATGTAACATCTACCACGGCCCGCGTCCGCGTGGAAGCCGCCGACAATGTTTTCTTCGATATCTCAAATTCCAATTTTAAAATTCAGGCGCCGACGACCCCGGGATTTACCTTTTGTCCCAGCGACCTGTACGATACGATTTGTCTGCCTGCCCAATTCTCAACTGTCATCAGTACCAACTCCTCCCTCGGTTTCAGTGAGCCGATCACGCTCACGGCCCAGGGGCTGCCGGCGGGAGTAACGGCCACCTTTTTGCCCAACCCGGTGCTGCCCGGCAGTGATGCCGTCCTGACATTGAATGTTCCGGCTAACCAGCCCGAGGGCGCGTTTGACCTGACGATCAGCGGCGACGCCAACGGAAACATCGATACCTTCCAGAGTAGCCTGTCCGTGTTTTTCAACGACTTTGCCGGCCTGTCCGTAGCAGGGCCGACCGACGGAGCCGTCGGACAGGATCAGGCGCCTACCCTGAGTTGGAACGCCGTATCGAATGCCAACACGTACGAAGTGCAGGTGGCTAATAACCCGTCATTTAGTGCAAGTGCTATGCTGGTTACAAAGGATAATGTTGTTGGAAGCAGTTATAAAACACCTTTCCTGTTGGGGAAAGGCCAGGTCTTTTACTGGCGTTTTAGGCCTAAAAACGAATGCGGCGCCGGCGATTGGCTGGGCCCCTTCGTTTTTGCCACCTTAGTGGATGCCTGCGCTGTTTTTGAGTCGAACGACGTACCGAAAAACATCACCGCCAGCCAGGTAGTAACTGTGGAGTCCAAAATCAACGTGCCCACCGGCGGAATCGTCAGCGATGTGAACATAACCACCATTCAGGGCAATCACGAATTTTTCAAAGACCTGGAAATGCACCTGATCAGTCCGGCCGGTACCGATGTTTTGTTGTTCAAAGACAAATGCCCGAACTTCAACGGCAACTTTAACCTCGGCTTCGACGACAGTAAACCCGGCTTGTTCGGCTGCCCGCCGCCCAACAACGGCGCTACCTCCAAGCCGACGGAAGCCCTGAACACCTTCAACGGCCAAAACGCCGGCGGCCAGTGGCTGCTGCGGGTGAAAGACAATGCCATCAGTTCGGGTGGTAAAATTTCAGCCTTTGCCCTGGAACTGTGTTCCAGCACGGCGCTGAACCCGCCGGTTTTGGTGCAAAATAATACCTTGCAGGTATCACCCGGCAACAATGGCGCCGTGACGCCGGACCTGCTCAAAACCGAGGATGCCAACAACAGCGATGATGAGTTGCTATACACGCTGATGACGACGCCGAAACACGGGGAACTACACCTGAACGGTTCGGGAACCAAAATGGCGGTCGGCGACCATTTTACACAAACCGATTTGAACAACGGCGGCCTCCGCTACTTCGATTACGGTACGGATATTGCGCCCGACGAATTTTGTTTTACAGTGACGGACGGCGAAGGCGGCCTGATCAAAGATTGCTTTAACATCCAGCTTTTCCCGGTGAACACCATAGAACCGGCGCGCGCGCTGAGCTTTTTGCTGGCGCCCAACCCGGCTACCGAAACGGTGCGGATATCGTTTGGCGAGCCGTTGCTTTCCAACACGCGCATCCGGTTGTTCGATATGTCGGGACGTTTGTTGCGCAGCCTGGAATTGGCTGCCGGCCAGGTCGCCGGCATGCTGAATATCGCCGATCTGCCGGAGGGGGTTTACTCTGTGATGGCCGATAGCACTTCTGGTACCGGCGTCCGCAAAGTAGTAGTGCGCTGAGAACGGGCAATGCGCTACACCCTAAATCAAAATCCGTGAAAACCCGCGTACAAAGTCCGTGTTATCCGTGTTCCCATCCTTTCCAAGCGGCCCTCCCAGGAGGATGGGAACACGGATAACACGGACTTTGTACGCGGATTTTCACGGATTTTGTTTTGAAAACATTGATCAAAAGTCATGGGCAGGTATTTACCTTTTACGGTCTTTTGCTAAAATAATACAATATTTTTTTACCCAGCCATAGGGGATTTGCAACTTTCATGCACCTAAGGGGGAAATAACAAAACTCGTCATGATAAAAAGACTCTTAATCGTATTACTCGGGCTGTCTGCCGGCCTGTTGCCTGCACAAAATATTTTGAATGAAATTGCAGAAAGCCAAATTTCAACCTCAAAGGAAAGATGGATTGTGCCCCAGCGTTACCGCACGTTGCAACTTGACCGGACAGCGCTGCAAACATTGCTGAACCAGGCGCCAGACCGGGGCGCCGCAGAAAGCGCCCGCCCAATCCTGAGTGTACCGCTGCCAGACGGAAGCACGGCTCGTTTTCGCCTGACGGAATCTTCTGTCATGGCGCCGGATTTACAAGCACGTTATCCGGAAATACGCACGTTCACCGGCCAGGGCATCGACGATCCATCCGCTTTGCTCAAATGCGACTGGACGCCTCAGGGCTTTCACGCCATGTTATTTCTGACGGGTAAAAGCACGGTTTTTATTGATCCGTACAGCACTGGCGATACAGAGCATTACATCGTCTACCATAAAAAAGATTATGTGAAGCGCGCTTCACAACAGGATTTCAGCTGTGGCGTGGCGCCGGTTGCCATTGATCCGGAAGACGCTCCCGGCATTCCGATACAACAAACCTCGGCGCGCAGCGGCACCGACGGCCAGTTGCGGCGCTATCGACTGGCACTGGCTTGTACCGGCGAGTACGCGGGGTTTCATGGCGGAACCAGGCCACTGGTACTGGCGGCCATGGTTACTACAGTAAATCGTATCAGTGGCGTATACGAGCGGGAGTTTGCCGTTACGATGGAATTAGTGTCCAAAAATGATTCCCTCATATATCTGGACGGCGCCACCGACCCGTACGAGAACGGTGAAACAGGGGTCATGTTAGGTCAAAACAGAACGGTCTGTAACGCCCGGATAGGCGGATCGAATTACGATATCGGGCATGTATATGGTACGCATCCCTCCGTCAGCGGGCTGGCCTCACTTCAGAGTGTGTGTACCAATAGCAAAGCGCAAGGTGTTTCATGTTTTAACTCACCCGTTGGAGATCCTTTCGTGATAGATGTCGTATGTCACGAGATGGGGCATCAATTCGGCGCCAATCACACCCAAAACAATGAGTGCAACCGCAATGGCGGAACTGCCGTGGAAACCGGCAGCGGCTCCACCATTATGAGTTACGCCGGCATTTGTCCGCCCAATGTGCAAAACCTCAGCGATGATTATTACAATGGCATCAATGTGGCTGAAATCGTGAACTATATCGTAAACGGCAACGGCAACGACTGCCCCGTTAAAACCGAAACCGGTAATATCGCTCCGACAGTAAGTGCTGGCGCAAACTTTACCATTCCATTTTCCACGCCCTTCATACTCAGTGCACAGGGCGACGACTCCAATGGCGATGAAAATCAACTTACCTATTGCTGGGAGCAAATGGACTCGGATGCAGCTGATATGCCGCCGGTATCAATGAGTGCTCTCGGGCCTTTGTTCCGTACGTTCAACCCCGATACCTCCAACCGGCGCGTATTTCCCCGATTGCAAACCCTGGTGCAAAACCAGGCAAGTACCTGGGAAGTGCTGCCGTCGGTAGGCCGTAAATTGAATTTTAGGGTTACTGCCCGCGACAACCATCCTGCCGGCGGACATACGGCGCAAGATGATATGGTGGTCACCGTGAGCAATACTTCGGGGCCATTCCGGGTGTCCGGCAATACATTTAGCGCCGGCTGGCCGGCCGGTTCCTGGCAAATTGTGACCTGGGATGTGGCAAATACGGATAAAGCGCCGGTCAACTGCCGGATAGTCAACATCCGCCTGAGCGTAGACGGCGGTTTCACCTACCCCGTCGTGCTGGCTTCCAATATTCCGAATAATGGCAAATACTGTATCCAGGTGCCGGATATTACCACCAACAAGGCACGTCTGTTAGTGGAATCGGCGGACAACATTTTTTTCGATATCAACAACGCTAATTTTAACATCGCTCCGGCCTCGGCGCCGGCTTTTTCGCTTTGCGTATCCGAGCTGTTCGGACAAGCTTGTTTGCCCGGCGCCTACACTGCGACCGTGAGTACCAGTGCCTTATCGGGTTTCGATACGCCGCTTGTACTTTCCGCCCAGGGTTTGCCGCCCGGCGCCTCGGCGGTCTTCACGCCTAACCCCGTATTACCGGGCACGGATGCCGTTTTAACCCTGACCTTCGACGACGGGGCTCCGGAAGGTGTAATTGATCTGACGATTACCGGAACGGCAGGTGCAAATGTTGTTGACTTAAATACCACAATTACGTTGGTTTCCAATGATTTCAGCAGCCTGGCGCTGCAATCGCCGGCCAACGGTTCAGTGGGGCAAAATGAAAATCCCGTACTGTTCTGGCAAGGTGTTTCCGATGCCGATGCCTACGACGTAGAACTGGCCACCAATCCGGCGTTCAACTTGTCTTCGGTAATAGCCGCTCAGCAAAACATTGTGGTAGACTCGTTTAAAGTGCCGGTCATTTTGGGAAAAGGGCAGGTGTATTACTGGCGGGTGCGACCTAAAAATGAGTGTGGCGCCGGCCCCTGGGTAGGCCCGTTTACTTTTGCCACTTTGGTCAACTTATGTGCGTCGAAAAACGCCAACGGCCTGCCCAAAACCATCACTGCCAACCAGGCAACCATGGTAGAAGCCAGCGTTACGTTTACCGGGAGCAGCAGCGTCAGCGATGTTAATGTGGCAAAAATCCAGGGCAGCCACAATTTTTTCAAGGAGATTGAAGTCATCCTGATCAGCCCCCAAGGTACGGAGTTGCAGTTGTTTAAAGGGAAATGCGGCGGCTTCAGCGGTAATTTCAACTTAGGCTTCGACGATGCCAGCCCGTCGCCGGGGCCCACCTGTCCGCCGTCCAACCTGGGCGTCATTTTCCGGCCCGACCTGGCGTTGAGCACTTTCAACGGAGAAGACGCATCCGGCGAATGGATTCTTCGGGTGAAAGACGACTCTCCGGGCTCTGGTGGCATGCTTTCCGGTTTTACCCTGGAACTATGCGCCAATACTACGCTAAACCCGCCCGTGCTGGTGAACAACAATGTCCTGCAAGTGGCGCCCGGCAACAACCGCGCCGTGACGCCGGACCTGCTCAAAACCGAAGATGCCAACAACACCGACGATGAGTTGCTATACACCCTGCTTACTACCCCTACACACGGGGAACTACACCTGAATGGTTCGGGAACCCCCATGGTAGTCGGCGATCAGATGACACAAACAGATTTGAACAACGGCGGTCTCCGCTACTTCGATTTCGGCACGGATGCCACGTCCGACGAATTTTGCTTTACGGTGACGGACGGCGAAGGCGGGCTGATCAAAGACTGCTTTACGATTCAACCTTTTCCGGTCGGAACCGGTGAACCGGGTCATTCGCTCGAATTTTCACTGGCGCCCAATCCGGCTACCGAGTCGCTGCGAATCACCTTTTCCGAAGCGCCCCGGTCCGATACCCGTATTCGCCTGCTGGATGCTTCAGGGCGGTTGTTGCGTCACGTTTTGTTGGGCAATGGTGAGGTAACCACGCTGCTACATGTTGCAGATTTACCGAGAGGTATATATGTAGTGGCAATCGACAACGCTGCGGGTTCGGGGGTACGGAAAGTGGTGGTGCGTTGATTTGTCGTTAATTACAGTGTAAATTAAATAGGCAATCACTTTGCGCTGGCCGTTTCAACCCCTCCCCCTCCCATTCGGGGGGGATGGGGGAGGGGTTGAAACGGCAACGTTTAAGAATCGTTACCTTTGCCAGGGCATTAGATTTTGAGGAGGTGTAACCTTCTGTTTTGCGTGAAATAATTTGAATTGCGGCTTCTTACTACTGAAATTATGTCAAACTGTTTTAACACCATGCGTATTTGGCTTCTTATTGCCGGTTTTTGTTATGCCGCCTTTTTGCCGGCCCAAACGACGTCTTCTTTTTTTAAACGCCTTCCGGAAAAAGAAATCGCTTTGCCGGATGCTGCGGAACGCAAATTGATTCCGAACGGATACCACACCTTTCAACTCGATTACGCAGGAATTAAAGAATACCTGAAAACGGCGCCGATGGAATTTACAGCCGGAGCCCGGCAACACCGGTGCGTCATTGCATTGCCAATGGCCGATGGTACGTTTGAAGAATTTGCCGTTTGGCAGACAACCACGCTGGAGCCCGCGCTGGCCGAACAACTGCCTTTTATCCGGACCTTCGCAGGCGTATCGCTCCGGGATTCCCGGAAAACAGTACACCTGAGCCATACCCTGCGCGGCTTCCGCGCCATGATTCTGCGGCCTGATCTGGGGGTGGAATACGTAGAACCTTATGCATGGAAACAGGATGAGTATTACATGACCTACGACCACCGGAATATTCCGGAAACCGAACGGCCAGCGGCGCCGGGCAGCTGGCAACCCGGCCCGGGATTGCCGGACGACGACACCCGCCTGTATACGCCGCCAGTGGAAGACCGCGGTACCCTGGTTGATCCGGTAAAAATTAAAGTGCTGAAATTAGTGGTGGCCACTACCGGCGAATTCGGGGAGGATCACGGCAACACTGCACTGGAGGTTTTTTCCGCCGTTACGGAATATGTACACCAAATGAACCTGGTGTACGAACGCGATCTCAACACCCGCTTTCTGGTTATTCAGGGCAGCCTCGCCGTTACCTTTTTTAACCCGGCAACAGACCCATTCAACGGCACCACGACCGGTGAATGGATGGGCCAAATGGAGCCTGCACTAAACGGCGCGTTAATTCCGGCCACCGCTTATGATCTCGGTCACGTGTTTGCCCGCGGCGGCGGCGGCGTAGCAGGCGGCCTCGCCTGCATTGCCAGCAAAGCGCGGGGCTGTACCACGGGCAGCGGCTCTTACGGATATTTTGTTACGATTCTTTGCCAGGAAGTCGGCCACCAACTGGCAGCCGGCCACACCTGGAACCGCTGCGGCGGCGGCGCTCCGGACCAACGGAAAGGCGGCACCGCTTTTGAACCGGGCAGCGGCAGTACCATTATGTCGTATGCGGGCGGTTGTGGATCCGACAACGTGCAAGGGTTTTCCGACCTGTATTTTCACGGTGGCTCGATTGAAGAAATTAAATTCTATTATACCTACGGCTCCGGCGCCAGTTGCGGTACGTTTATTCAAACAGATAACAACCCGCCAACCGTAACCCTGCCTTACCAGAATAACTTTTTTATCCCCATCGGTACGCCGTTCGAACTGAACGGCAACGCTACCGATCCGGATGGCGACATGCTGACATATTGCTGGGAGCAGATGGACATCGGCCCGGAAGCGCCGCTCAGCACTCCTGTAGGCAGCTCACCTTTGTTCCGCACCTATCCGTCTGTTGAGGTAACCAACCGTTATTTCCCCAGACTCAACACCGTGATCAACAATGGTTTCGATGTACGGGAACAATTGCCCCTCTGGACCCGCGACATGACCTTCCGCCTGACCGTGCGGGATAACCGCGCCGGCGGTGGCGGTGTCGGCTGGGCCGATGTAGCCTTTAAAGCCTGGGAAGGTGCCGGGCCGTTTCTCGTCTTGACACCCAACGCCAATACCGACGTATGGAAGGTCGGTGAATACGCGCAGGTCGTCTGGGATGTAGCCAACACCGACAAAGAACTGGTTAATTGCAAACGGGTCAATATCCGGCTGAGCCTCGACGGCGGACTTACGTACCCGATTACGCTGGCGTCTAATGTCAATAACGACGGCAGCCAATATGTGCTGGTGCCGGACCAAATCACTACCCAGGCCCGGGTGCGTATCGATGGAGCCGACAACGTGTTTTATGATATTTCCAACCAAAACTTCAAAATACAGGCGCCCGCGCAGCCCTCGCTCACGTTGGGCCTGAATAACGATAGCGGCGTACTTTGCCTGCCGGACGATCATACCGTGGAGGTAATAACTGCCGGCGTACTGGGATACAACGACCCCGTCAGTTTGGACATCGTCGGCGCTTTGCCACCCAACGTAACCGCTTCCTGGAGCGCCACGACTATTGCGCCGGGTGAAAATGCCACGCTTACACTCGATTTTTCAAAAGTCGACGTGGAAGGGGTGTTTAATTTTACCGTACGCGCCGTTTCCGGTCCGAACACTTTTTTACGCGACATCGTGCTCAGCACGATACGTAATGATTTTTCAGGGCAGGCCCTCGTGTCGCCGCCTAATGGCGCTACGGAGTTGCAACTGGTACAAACGTTGCGCTGGAATAAGGGTCTCGATGCCCAGTTTTATGACGTGCAGCTGGCGAGCTCGCCTTCTTTTGAGCCCGGCACTATTCTGCAGGAACGAAACAACACGACGTTGGATAGTTTCAAAATGTCGCTTTTCTTGTCCAAAGGCACCCCGTATTTCTGGCGTGTACGCCCGGTAAATGCCTGCGGCGCGCACGACTGGAGCGATCCGTACTTCTTCTCCACGTTTGCCGAAAGTTGTCTCAAACGTTTCGCCAACGACCTGCCCAAAAATATGACTTCCAACGGTACGCCGACCATCCAGTCACAAATCACGGTGAACAGCGGCGGCACGATTAAAAACATTGAAGTCAGTCAAATAAAAGGCTATCACGAGTTTTTCAAAGACCTGGACGTGCAACTTACCAGTCCGCAAGGCACCCAGGTAACCCTGTGGTCGGCCAAATGTGGAAACTTCAACGGTTACTTTAACCTGCGCCTCAGCGATGAGGCGCCGAGCGCATTTGCCTGTCCGCCGCCCAACACTGGCCTCGCTTACCGCCCGCAAAATCCGCTGGCGCCGTTTGTCGGAGAGGACGCCACCGGTACCTGGACGCTCCGGGTACACGACACGGAATTCGGCGGCGGCGGTACGTTCGAGGTATTCGCGCTGGAATTCTGTTCGGAAGTAGCCCTGGCGCCGCCTTATTTGGTTAACAACAATCCGCTGCTGATAGAGCCGGGCAACAATAAATTCATCACGAGCGATTTGCTACTGGTGGAAGACCCTAATAACGCACACGATCAGTTGATATTCACGTTGCTCACGCTGCCCAAACACGGTCTGCTGACCCGCACGGGGGCCGGTACCCTGCAACCCGGCGCACAATTCACTCAAGCCGATATCGATAACGGTACGCTCCGGTACTACGATTATGGCGATAACAATGCACCCGACGGCTTCTATTTTATGGTAACCGACGGCGAGGGTGGATTTTTTGGTACGCCGCAGTTTGTGATCCAGCCGCTGTCTGTCGGCACGGATGAGCCAGCGCTGACGGAGGTTTTCGATTTCAGAATTTTCCCCAACCCGGCCAATGATGCCGTGTGGCTGGCGATAGATCAGCCGGTTTCTTCGGAAATGCAGGTGACGGTATTCAATACTGCCGGACAGCTGGTACGGCAAACGCTCCTGCCAGCAGGCGCCAACCGGCTGCAACTGACCACGGGCAACCTGCCGCGGGGCATGTATTTCGTGCAGGCGCGGGGTGTGGTGCGGAAGTTGGTTTTGAAATAATGTGTAGTGGTGCGAATTTTTAATTCGCACAAAAAGTATAATTTTTATACGAATTAAAAATTCGCACCACTACAACTTTCGATATTTGCGCGGTTTCAATGAAAAAACGCATTTATGGCAGCAAAAGGTAAAGGAAAACCAGTTCCCAGGATTCAACCGGAAAAACCCGTTTTAAAATCAGGAAAACCGGCGCTGAAGAAAGAGCACCGGGATCACGAGCGAACCACCACGTTTCACGCCGGTTTTTGGCGACAAAACTGGCTGCCGGCGCTGTTGCTGATGGCCGTGTCTTTTGGTTTATACGCCGCGGCGGTCCGCTTCGGTTATGTGTTGGACGACCAGATGGTTTTTTGGCAAAATACATACGTCCAGAAAGGGTTTGCCGGCATTCGTGATATTTTCGGGTACGATAGTTTTATGGGATATTTCCAAAAACGGGAAAATCTCCTGTTGCTGGAGGGCGGTCGTTACCGGCCGTTGTCGCTGGTTACTTTTGCTATGGAGGTGGGGATATTTGGTAAAGACCATCCGGGAATCAGTCACTTTATCAACATATTACTTTACGGCCTGACGGGAGTAATGCTGTATCGCATTCTGGCGGGGCTGTTTCCCCGGGAAGAAGGCGGACGCTGGTATTTTAGCGTGGCATTTATCGGCGCCTTGTTGTTTGTGTTGCATCCGCTGCACTCCGAAGCCGTGGCCAATATCAAGGGCCGCGATGAGATATTGGCCCTGTTGTTCAGTTTGGGCGCGTTGTACGCTACGCTGAAATATTTCGATACCAATCGTTCGGGTTGGCTTTGGGGATCGGCGTTTTTGCTGTTGCTGGGGCTTTTTAGCAAAGAAAACGCACTGACGTTTCTTGCGGTAATTCCGCTTACCGTCTGGTTTTTTACCAAAGTGCCGCTTAGCCGCATTGTAACGGCGGGGTTGCCCCTGTTGGCGGCCTCTTTTGTGTTTATTCTGGTGCGATACAATGCCCTGGGCTTTATGCTCGACCACGGCAGGGCGGTGAACGACCTGATGAACAACCCATTTCTGGGTATGAGTATTGGTGAAAAATTAGCCACTACCTTCCTGACCCTGGGCTGGTACGTCAAGTTGTTGTTCTGGCCGCACCCGCTCACGCACGATTATTACCCCTACCATGTGCCGAAAGTGAACTTTAGCGACTGGAAAGCGCTCGGTTCGCTCGTCCTGTACGCCGGCATGGGTATTTGGGCCGTACTGAATCTTCGGAAACGCAGCGTCCCGGCTTATATCATTTTGTATTTCCTCGTGACCATCAGCATTGTGTCTAACCTCTTTGTTGCGGTAGGCACTTTTATGAACGAACGCTTTGCCTATATGCCTTCCGTGGCGATTTGTGTGCTTGCAGGATGGTTTTTGGCGCGCAAATTGCCGGAATGGTTGAACGAACGACCCGACCGCCCTTATGTGTTGGGCGCCGGCGTTTTGGCGATTGCGGTCGGTTTGTTGGGTTGGCGCACCTTTGTACGGGTACCCGACTGGAAAGACGCCCTTTCGCTCAACACTTCCGCCATAAGAACTTCTTCGGGCAGTGCCCGTTCGCACTGTTTTTATGTCACGGCGATTTATGAGAACCAATACCTCAAAACAAAAGACCCGGCCGTAAAAAAGCCATTGGTGGACACGATGGAATACCACATAAACCGTTCGCTGGAAATCAACCCCGACTATGGCTCTGCGCTGGTGATGAAAGGCGCTATCGCCGCCGCCCGTTTCGAGCAGGACCATCAGATGGACAAGTTGTTTCACGCATTTGAAGACGTGTTGCAAAGAATCCCGAACAACGCCAACTTCCGGCCGTTTTTTGACCAATACATGGTATATTTATCAAAAAATGGCGGAAATCCGAACAAAATCAACGCATTTTGTTATCGTATGGGTTATGAGTATTTTTACAAGCAAAAAAAAGACACCAAAAACGCCATAGTCATTTTGGAACATGCATTGCCTACCCAAACCGAGGATGAACGCGTGCTATACGCCCTGGCCGAAATTTACGGCGCTACCGGCAATGCCGCCAAAGCCGCGGAAATGCGCAGCCGGGCCGAAGCTTCGGAAAAGGTGCTTATTCGATAAAGAGGGTTTGGAGGTTTGGGGTTTGGGGTTTGGGGGGTTAGGGGTTTGGCGGTTTACTAAACCCCTAAACCCCAAAACCCCCCAAACCCCCCACACCCCCAACCCCCCAACCCCCCAAACCCCCCACCAAAAAACCCCAAAAAAAAAAAAAAACAAAAAAAAAAAAAAA
>CAUJEY010000007.1 GCA_963169325.1 Bacteroidota bacterium | reverse complement strand
AATATGCAGCGGCCAACTATGGCCTGGAACGCCGTTTTGTCCGTCGCGACGACGGCGAATGGGAGTTGATTTATTATGCAGATATGCAGGAAATGGGGCATTAATCGTCATTGGGTCATTAATCGTCATTGGGGCATTGAGCGTCATTGGGTCATTGAGCATCAGTTTCTCATAATGCAAAACATTTACGCCCATGCTACCCCCTCTCCCTTTTTTCCCCCTCCGAACTTGTCATCCCGGAGGGAACCGTCCGCTCTACGAGGGCCTCACATGCGGGTTTCCCTTCGTAGAGCGGACAGTTCCCTCCGGGATGACAAGTTCGGGGGGGGGGAAGGAGAGGGGTAGCACGGGCGTAGCGGCGGGAATGTCTTACATTAGGTGCTGTCTCTATTAATCGTCATTGGGTCATTATTCGTCAATGACGATTAATGACCCAATGACGCCTAATGACGACTAATGACCTAATGACTAATGACCAACTTCCGCACTTTCGACACCTCACCGTTGCGCACTTGCACTACGTACAAGCCGTTGGCAAGGCCCCGGAGGTCGAGCGAGAACTGGTTATCACCTTTCACGAGGGTCTTGTGTTGTTGCACGGCTGCTTTGCCGGCAGCGTCAAAGATGGTTACCTGAACGTCGGAGTCGGCTTCCAGCGGCACTTCCACGGTCAGTTGGTTGCCCGCCGGATTGGGCCACATACCGAAGCCGGCATTTTCGAAGTCGATCGGGATTTCCAGCGTGGTTATGTCACCGTCGGTGCTGCCGTCGGTACGCCAGGCACTACCGCTCAGGCTCACCAGGAGGTTGTAACACTGCGTGGTACTGTTGGCGCCGTTGTAACCATACACTCGCGGATAGTAGGTGGCGTTGGTGCCGGCGTTATTGTAAATGATTTGTTCCGGCGTCGTTCCGTTGTTTTGGGAAATGGCTACTGCGGAGTTGCCCTTATAGAGCTGCAAATCATAATCCAACGGCAGATTGGTCAGATCCACTTTGATATTTCTGTTCGAGGACGTGACATTAAACTTAAAATAGTCATTGTCTGTGGTAGTACCGATCAGGGCATTGATCGCCGTGCCCGGGGTGATTGATTTAGCAGCGTTGCGGCTGTTGTTGGCCTCATAAGGATCGCTGCAACCACCGCCGCCGCCGCTTTGTGTCGTAAAGGACGCTGCTGCAGAATAACTGCCGGTGGTTCCGCTGCAATTGGCCTGCACCTGGTAGTTGTAGGTAGAGCCGGCGGTGAGGCCGCTCAGGGAGTAAGAGGTGGCGGAGATGGCGGAAACCGTCGTCCAGGTAGAAGCAGAAGATAATTTCCACTGAAGGTTATAGTTGGTGGCGCCGCTCACGGCTGCCCAACTAAGCGTGGCGCCTGTTTGGGTGATATTGGCAGCAGCCAGACCGGAAGGCGTACCGCAACCGCCGCCGCCACTGGGCGGCTCGCAACCGAGCGAACTAAGCAGCGCAGCGCGGGAGCCGCCGGTTCCGAAGAGCGACTGCATCCGGTTTTTTTGACCGGTGGAGAACATGTTCATGCAGGCGTCATCAGTGTAGTCCATGTAGTTCATGTACATATCGCCGTTAGGGCCGTTGCTGCAGCTAGTCGGTGTAGTTGTGGGGCAGCCGTAGTTTTCGTCGGCCTGGTTGGGCGTGTCGGCCACTTGGTCGGTGCCGGTACAGGAGGTACCGTCGTCGCCCCAGATGTGGTAACAGTTGAGCCAGTGGCCGACCTCATGGGTGGCGGTGCGCCCCAGGTTGAAGGGGGCGGTAGCACCGGTGGTACCAAAATAAGCATAGTCGCACACCACGCCATCGGTGGCTGCCGGGCCGCCGGGGAACTGTGCATAGCCCAACAGGCTGCTGCCGAGGTCACACACCCAGAGGTTCAGGTATTGGTCGCGGGGCCAGGCATTGCTGCCGCCGTTATTGGTATATTTTACGTTGTTGTTCGTGCTGAAAGAGGTGACGGTCGTTTGTCTGCGTACGATACCCGTGGTGGCGTTGCCACTGGGGTCGCGTTGCGCCATACAGAAGTTGATCTCACAATCGGCGGCCACCCCCTGGAAATAAGACGGTGTGTTGGGAGCGTCGGCGTTAAGGCGACGAAAATCAGCGTTCAATACGGCAATTTGATCCAGGATACGGCTGTCGCTTATGTTTTCCGCAGCCGTATTCCACACCACGTGTACCACCACCGGGATGGTCACGACAACGCGGTCTTTTACACCGCCCGATTGGATAAACTGGGTGGTTTGTTGCTCAATCGCATCGCGGATTTGTTGCATTTCCGGGTTTTCCTTCAGTTGCTGAAGCAATACATCGTGCGATGCACAGGTACGTTGTTGGGCGCGAAGGCTTCCGCCTACCAACAGCAACAAAACAGGCAGTAACAGGAGATTTCTAAACATGGAAAGTAAGGTTGGTTAAGATGAAAAAGTAAGGTTGTAAATCGGATTGGAACGTTAATTTGGGCAATAAAAAAACGGCTAAGCCTGTTGCGCCCAGGACTTTGCGATTGTTTTCAACGGTATGTTTTTAGTGATAAAATATTCCCGACAGAGGGTGCAGAGAATTTTCGCCGGAGCAAATGTATTTTTTTTCATTTTATTCGCCCGAAAAAAAATTTGCTTGCAGCCACAAACGTATGATTTTACTTCTTCCTACGTAAAATTAGGCCGTCCGGCCATTCCGTAAAATTTAATACATTTGATCTGTTACTAAAGCGCACCCGGTGCGCTTCCAAACGAAACATAAAATGGAAGATAAAAAAGAACAACCCCTCAGAAGCCGCGAATGGTTCGGCGGCAACGATAAAATGGGCTTCGTTCACCGCTCCTGGCTGCGCAACCAGGGCTACCCCGACGATCATTTCCGGGGTCGCCCGGTGATCGGTATCTGCAACACCTGGTCCGAACTAACCCCCTGCAACGGGCACCTGCGCGACTTCGCCGAATTCGTCAAAAAAGGCGTGCTCGAAGCAGGCGGTTTCCCGCTCGAATTTCCGGTTATGTCGCTCGGCGAAACCATCATGCGCCCCACCACCATGCTGTTTCGCAACTTAGCCAGTATGGATACCGAAGAATCCATCCGGGCCAATCCGCTCGACGGTATTGTACTCCTCACCGGTTGCGACAAAACGACGCCCTCCACCCTCATGGGCGCTTGCAGCGTGGATTTGCCCACCATCGTCGTGCCGGGCGGGCCTATGCTTAGCGGACGTTACAAAGACGGCTACATCGGTTCCGGCTCTTTCAACTGGATTTTTAAGGAAAAACAAAAAACGGGCGGCCTCACCGAGGAAGAACTGCTGGAAGTGGAGATATGCGCCGCCCGCAGCAACGGCCACTGCAACACCATGGGCACCGCCTCCACCATGGCCACTATGGTAGAAGCCCTCGGCCTGACGCTGCCCGGCGCTTCCGCCATCCCGGCCGTGGACGCCCGTAAAAAAGTGATGGCCCAGTTGTCGGGTCGCCGCATTGTAGATATGGTGCGGGAAGACCTCACCCTGTCGAAAATCCTCACCCGGCAGGCATTCGAAAACGCCATCGTGGTAAACGCAGCCACGGGCGGCTCCACCAACCTGATCATACACCTGCTCGCGATCGCCGGCCGCATTGGCGTCGATCTGGCCCTGGATGATTTTGATAAAATCGGCAGTAAAATCCCGCTGCTGGTCAACCTCATGCCTGCCGGCAAATACCTGATGGAGGATTATTTTTACGCAGGTGGTTTGCCGGTGGTACTGAAAGAATTGGGCGACCTGCTGCACGGCAATGTCATTACCGTCAACGGCAAAACCATCCGGGAAAACAACGCCGGCGCCGAGTGCTACAACCGCGACGTCATCGCCGGTATCGATACGCCCCTGCAAACAGAAGCCGGTATTGCCGTACTACGCGGAAACTTGTGCGAAAACGGCGCCGTCATCAAACCATCCGCCGCCACGCCCGCCCTGATGAAACACCGCGGCCGGGCAGTCGTATTTGAAAGTATGGAAGATTACCACGCCCGCATCGATCTGCCCGAACTCGACATCGACGAGAACTGTGTGATCGTACTCAAAAGCGTCGGCCCCAAAGGCTACCCCGGCATGCCCGAGGTGGGCAACGTGGACCTGCCCGAAAAACTCCTGGTTCGCGGCGTAAAAGACATGGTGCGCATCTCGGACGGCCGCATGAGCGGCACGGCTTATGGCACCGTGGTATTGCACGTATCGCCCGAATCCGCCATTGGCGGCACGTTGGCCCTGGTGCAGGACGGCGATATAATCGAATTGGATGTGGAAAACCGGCGGCTCCACCTCGATGTGCCGCCCGAAGTGCTGGCCAACCGCAAAGCCGCCTGGCAAGCGCCCGAACCGCATACTCAACGGGGCTACGTGCGCCTTTACCTCGACCACGTGCAACAGGCCCATCTCGGCGCGGATTTGGATGTTTTGGTGGGGAAATCAGGAGCAGGGGTTAAGGGGGATTTGCATTAAAGGGTTGTAATCCCCCCTACTGCTTCACCGGCAACCGCCGCAGCGTCCAAACCCCGATTTGCCGGCCGGTAGCCAGACCCTGATCCACCGCATCGCGGAAGTGTACGCCGCCATATAACCCGGAAATGGAGGCCTCGCCCGCCGCCTGGCGGAAAGAACGAAACGTGCGCGGTTTCAGACCGTAACGTATCGGCGTATCGTCCGTAAAAGCCCGGTTGTCGCCCAGAAAATGGGTGAGCACTTCGGCGGCAGCGGCGGAAACCATGCTATTGTCGCTGACGTATTCGGGATAAGCCGGCGTTTCCAACAGGGGTTTCCAGTTGGCGTCCAGGGTGCGGTTGATAGCCGTGACGGGCCGCAGGCGGTTGCCGCGGTATTTTTCATCCCAGCAGCTGATAAATACATCGTTTAAGGTGAGTGCAAGCGCGGTATGCGCAATCAATCCCTCGCGGAAAGAGCGTTTTTGTTGCTCGCAGGCCAACCCGCAGATGTTCATCCAGTGGGTACCCGGGGTGATTTTGTTCAAATTCCCTTCCCAGAACATGGCGATGTCCCGCTGCTCCGGCGTCAGACTGCGGCCGGTGTCGTACACCTCACGCGCCAGCGCCATGAACGGACTGTTGGCATCCGTACTGAACGGAACCGGAGGAGCGGGGCGGAACTGCTGGGCCGATTCCAGGAAAAAAGGCCGCAGGGTATTCCAGTTCGGGTCGATGGCGGTCATCCGGTCGGGCGAAGTGGGTTGCCAGGCAGACGGATCGTCGGAGGGCCGGGAGCGGGGAGTAGCCGTGAGCTGCGCGTAACCGTCGGTGACGGCGTAGTTCATTACAGCCCCGGATATGGCTTTTGCCGCTGCCTGGGAGCCCGTTATGAGTTTTTCAGAAAGTCCGTTATCTCGAAATAACCGCTCCAATTCCGCTTGTTCTGCTGCCAGCAAATAACCGGAAGGCAGGAGACCTTTTCCGGTTTCCAAAATAGCCCACAGGGCGGCAAAAGGGAAAAATACCGAGTCGGCAGCCGTAAAACTGTGGATCACAGGCATGCCGTTCAGCGTACCCTGCATGGTTGGAAAACCGGCCTGTTGATATCTGGATGCCGTTTGGTAACCGGCCAGCAGCGAATAGGCATAAAACCGGCTTGCTGCCGGCGGACTCGCCATATCGTGCAGCATCACCTCCGACAAAGCAAAAGTGACCTGGCGCAACTGCCCGGCAGCGAGCTGAGTCCAACCGGCCGTTTGCTCCACATCCCGGACGATCTCGGATTTGGGCGGCAGTTCTTTTTCGCGATAGCGGTCTTTGGATTTGCTTTTGTTCGATTGTTGGGCCAGGGCTGAGGCTGCGAGAAACAAGAAGAGGAAAGGAATGACGATTAGCGCGTTTCGCTTCATGGCAAATCAAATTTGTTTTTCACAGTAACGTAAAAATATCGCTGCAAAGTGTCCATCCTATTGTAACAGGATCGCATCGACTATTTCATCCTGAAACCGGAAAAAAGCCTCCTGAAGGTCCGAATCCGCATCCGTTCCGTAGTTGATCAGAAAAACCAGGGTCGCATCCTGATTCGGAAAATAAAACAAGTCGGCCGAATAGGCCAAGTCCCGGCCGCGGTGCCCCAGCGCGAACTGATCGGCCGCCCGTTCGAGAAAATCTTTGCGGATTGCCACGCCATAGGATTCATTATCGGCACTTTGAGCCGTGATGGTGGTCATTTCCGTCAGCCCCGCCGGCGTCAGCAGGGTTTTATCGCGCAGCAAAGCTTCGATGAAAACTTTGAGATCGAATAAGGTGGAATAAAGTCCGCCGTAACCGTTGCCGTTGCCGGTATTAAAATTGGACATATTGACCAAAGTGCCGTTGTTGTACAAATCGAAGTAGCCTTGCGCCGTAAAGTCGGGCAAAGGATCGTGCCAGTGATAGTAGGAGTTCTGCATCTCCAGCGGATCGAAGATCAGTTCGTGCATCAACGCCGCATGCGAGCGCCCGGCAGCGGCATCCAGCACCATAGCGGCCAGCAGGAAGTTGGTATTGGAATATTCGACATCCGTGCCGGGAGGGAAAACGGCGTCTTTATTATAGGCAAACTCGAGCAGTTCTTCCGGCTTCCACTGCCGCGAAGGATCGTTTAACACACTGAGATAAAAGGTATTATCTTCAATAATATCGTAGATGCCACTCGTATGGTTGAGCAATTGCCGAACGGTACACTGGCCGGCATTACGCACTTTGGAGGTGTACTTGGAGGGTAGCCATTTGGTGAGCGGATCGTCCAGGTTTAACCTGCCTTGTTCCACTAATTTCATCACCAGCACGCCGGTAAAAAGTTTGGTGACGCTGGCTACTTTGGCCACGTGGCAGGGCTCCATAGCAACGCCGCGCCCGATATCGGCCATGCCGGCAGCGCCGGTCCACTGGCCGTCTTTATCCCGCACAAGCAGCGCGATACCCGGCAAACCTTCCCCGACATACTTGTCCAGCACACGTTGGTAAACGGCAGATTTGGGGTGCAGGGCACTGGTGTCCGGCTGCGGAACGGTGCAGGCGCCGGTGGGCGACACCGGAGCATCTTTGCATCCGGCCGACAACAAAAGCCCAAAAGCAAGCAAGAATATGATCGGTCTCATCATCAAGATTTTTTTCTGTTAAACAATGGAAACTGCACACCCAGGTGCAGGGCCGTGTTGGGCAGTACCGGAACGTAGGACTTAACGAACGGCATTTGCAGATAAAACTGATAGGCGAGCAAAATGGTCCAATCCTTCGGCAACCGGACACCGGCGCCAAGCGTCATGCCGGCCATAGCCTGTGGCCGGCCCAGGCCTTTTTTCCGGACGTACACGCCGTTCTCCCGCTTGAATATTTCGCTGTCCGGAATAGCGTGCAAATACCCCGCACCCAGCCGCGCTTCGAGATTCAACGGCCAATGCAGGCGGTACCGGTAGCCGAACTCGGAGTACAGTTGAATGGTGTGCTGAATATACCGATGATATTGATACCCCAGCACCGCGGTCTGAAAAATGGAGGCATGGGCCCAGTGCCGGTACGAAAATTCCGTGCCACCCGAAATACCCGGATGCACGGGCATCCCCCAAATGATCCATTCGTCGCCACCCGGCAAAAGTGTGGCATTGTCAAATAAAGTAATCCGCAGGGGCAGCTTTTGAGGCGCCGCAGTCTGCGCGGAAGTATAAACCAATAAGCATCCCCCCCAGATGACACCGACAATAATCCAATTGATATATCGCATGACGTACCGCATTTTGGTGAAAGAATCCCCAAATATTTGCGGATCGCCGCACCTTTGGTATGACGCCGGGCACTACGCGAAACAACCTTGGTCAGGAACGACTGAACTCTTCGTCCGGGAAAAACGGCTGTTTGCCCCTTTGAAAACTACATCGATCCCGAAACGGGCGCCTGGCCTTTATCCGCTGCAACCTGTTCCGGCAGGGGGGTGTCTATTATGCACTGTATACAATAGAAATCCAATTAGCCGTTTATCAGACGGTTTTTACTCCGGCCAAATCACTTTCCGTTTAAGTTTTACTCATTTTCAATCCAGTTACCCTATGAAAAACATGCTTGCACTGGCGAGTGTCTTCACCGTATTTATGGCCGTCCTGTTAGTTTGGATGGATCGCGCACTGGCTAATCACCTGGAAAAGCGCGCGTTACACGAAATGGAAACAACTATGCCACGCCCCGAAAACAATCTGCCGGAAATTGAACTTCCGGAAATTTCCATCCGGGCCCGCCAAGGAAAAGCAGCCAGCCGGCAACTACCGGAAGTGGTCATTACCGCACGGCGTTGCACCGGCGCCTGAAACGCCCCCCCAACCTTCTACCCAGAAACCCTCAAACCAGCCACCCTCCACCCCGCCCCTCGCCACTACCAGCGCACAGCACGACCCCGGAGGAGTTCGGGCGCCCGCCGCCAGTCAGGCGCCCG
>CAUJEY010000006.1 GCA_963169325.1 Bacteroidota bacterium | reverse complement strand
AGTTCATGTACGCCCTGAAACCCACTAACTTTCAAACCTTCAAACCTCCAAACCCCTAAACCTCCAAACCCCTAAACCCCTAAACCTCCAAACCCCTAAACCCCCAAACCCCCAAACCCCTAAACCCCCAAACCCTTTTTGTCTATTCAGGCCGCAGCTTTCAGTGTGCTGTATTCCAGCGCTTCGTGCAGGATATCGTACAACAAGTCGTGATATTCCGGAAAATTGGGCAGGTTATTGTGCCCGGCGCCTTCGATGGCGTAGAGCCGGATATTGCCGGGCGCCAGGGTTTGCAACATTTCGCTTTGGCGGTAAGGGATCAGCCGGTCTTTGCGGCCGTGTAAAATATGCACGGGGCAATGCACCTTACGGATAAACTGGTCGGTGCGGATGTGATAGCGCAATAGCCAGCGAACCGGTAACAGAAATGCGTATTGCCTGATTTGGTACAGGAAGGAATAATACGGGCAATCGAGAATCAGCATGCGGGGGTGGTTCCAGGAGGCGATGCGCGTAGCCAGTCCGCTGCCCAGGGAACGCCCGTAGAGCACGATACGTTCTTCGCCGTATTCGGTGGCCAGCCATTTGTACACCTGCTGCAGATCGGCGTACAGGATGTTTTCGGTGCGGCGGCCCCGGCTTTTGCCGAAGCCCCGGAAATCGAGAATAAAAAAGTCGTAGCCCTTGCCGACAAAATCCCGGGCGAATTTGCCCCAACCCTTGATACTGCGCGAGTTGCCTTTTATATAAAACACCACTCCCTTGCTGTTGGGCACCCGGAAATGCAGGGCATTCACCACCCCGCCGTCTTCCATATCGAAATTGACTTCCGTAAAGGGAAAAGGGTATTGGTAGGTAAACCAATGCGGCAACCGCTCTGGGCGGAAGAAAAACAGATCCTGCCCGAAGTAAAAAAGGATGCACAGCAGCACATAACCCGCGCCTGCCCACACCAGGATAGAATACAACAAGGCCATGATCGGTAGTAGTTTGAGGCGAAAGTAGGGAAAATTAAAAATTTATCTCTGCAACGTTCCGGCAGCGCTCTTTTGGCCGAGACTGGCAATTGTTTTCAATTCTCCGGAAATGTACCTGGCTAAACGTACATTTGACAACAAAAAATAACCGCATGAAAAATCTAAACCTCCTCCCGTTTTTACTGCTGCTGGCTCAACCCGTTTTTTCCCAGGCTGAATTTGCGCCGCCAGGCGCTGAGTGGTACTTCAAAAGCACTTCGGGCTACACCACGGAACAGTTTTCCTACAGTGGATTTTCACATCTGCAATATGCCGGCGATACCGTGTTTGACGGTCTGACCTGCAAAAAAATATGCGCCACCCTCTACCGCTTTGAAAATGCACAACCGTTACCGTGCGGCCAAAATGCCATTTTCCATTTTATTTATCAACGTGCCGATTCCATTTTCGAGTTCGCGCCCGGCCCGGCGCCCCGAAGCCGTTTCCTGTTCCGGAATAATTACGCGATCGGCGATATTGTTTATGCGCAGGGCGGTTTTGAGTTGTCCGTTCAGTCCATCGATACCTTGGATTTCAACGGGCGCCCGGTGCGGCGTTTTCATATCGGCAACGGGTCCCTGCAACCGATCATTTGTTACGACCTTTTCGGGCCGGAAAACGGGCTGTTCAGCAACGACCCCTGGGAGCTGATTGCAGATGACGGCGATGTCGATTTGCGCTGCTACCAGGATGCGGCGTTTCCACAAATTAACGTGAGCAACGACCCCTGCGATGCGGTGTTGAGTCCCGCCAAACCGTATTTTAAGATTCATTTGTCGCCCAACCCTACCCGGGATGAATTGGTGATATTTATAGAGGCGTCCCCGTTCCGTGAAATGCAGCTTACGATATATGACGCTGCGGGCCACTTTGTGCTGGAGGATCGCGCGGTGAATTATACCTGGAAAAAAATACCGGTCGCGCATTTGTCGCCCGGTGTGTATTACTGCGTTCTCCGGGACGGAAATTCAACTTTTCATCAAAAATTTATCAAAAACTGAGGGAGGCGAGCAATCTTTACCGGGTACGATAAAACATCCAAGCTGATGATAAAAGTCCCGTGTTTGTTGCTCGGCTTTGTCCTGACCTGTCAGGCCGGCCTTGCCCAAAAAGCCATTACCCTCGACGATTGTTTCACCTTTTTCAAATTTTACCCGCAAAGCGCCGGGAGTTTCCGCTTTGCGCCGGACGGCCACCATTATTTTGAGGCCGAAGATGGCGGCATCGTGGAATACGATCTGGCCACGGGTATGAAAACCCGCACGCCGGTAGAGCGGGCCGATCTGGCCGCGGCGGGCAATTGGGACGAATATACCTTCAGCGAAGATTTGTCTAAGGTGCTCTTGCGCGCCAATACGAAACCGGTGTACCGCCATTCCGTGCTGGCCGACTATTGGGTACTTGACCGGAATACCCGTAAAACAAACCGCCTGTACGACAAGGGCCAGGTGCAGTTCGCCACCTTTTCTTCCGATGGCGCCAAGGTGGCTTTCGTAGCCGATAATAATTTGTTTTTCAAAGATTTATCTACAGAAAAAACAACCCAGGTTACTACCGACGGCAAAAAGAATTCCCTCATCAACGGTTTGCCCGATTGGGTGTACGAGGAAGAATTCAGTCCGGTGGAAGGCGATGGCATGGTGGCCACCGCCTGGAGCCCCGACGGTTCCAAATTAGCCTTTATCCGCTTCGATGAAAGCGCCGTGCCGCAGTACCCGCTCACCTGGTACAACAACGGCATGTACCCGCGGTACACCGAGTTCAAATACCCGAAAGTCGGCGCGCCCAATTCGCGGGTGAGCGTCCACGTGTACGACCTCGCAACCGGCCAAACGACCCAAGCCCTGCCCGGTACCGAAGCGCAGGACATTTACCTGCCCCGCATTTTCTGGACGCCCGATAACCTGCTTTGTATCTATGTGTTGAACCGCGAGCAAAATAACCTGGCGCTGGCGCTGTATGACCCGGTGACCGCCGCCTCGGGCATGCTGCTCACCGAAATGGACCCCGCTTATGTGGATATGGAGGTGTGCGACAACCTGGTTTTCCTACCGGATAACCAACATTTTTTGTGGATGAGCGAACGGGACGGACATGCGCACCTCTACCTGTTGCCGCGCAATCAGGCGACAGCAGAAACCACCATTCAGTTGACGAAGGGCAATTTCGACGTGACGAAATTTTACGGCCTCGATGCCGCCTCCGGCAAATTTTATTACCAAACGGCGACCCCAACGCCGATGGACCGGCAGGTGTGGGAGGGCTCCATCCGGCCCGGCGATTCGGAACCGCGCCTGCTCACCCCCGGCGCCGGCACCCACGAGGCGACCTTTAGCCCTACGTTCGATTTCTTTATCCATCAGTGGTCCGATATCAATACGCCGCCCTCGGCGGATGTGCGTACACGGGAAGGCGATGCCCTGCGCGCACTCGTAAAAAACGAACGCGTCGGGCAGATGCGCAAGCAATACGGTTTTGCACCCATCGAGTTTATTACCGTAAAAGCCGCAGACAGCACCGACCTGAACGCCTGGATCCTGAAGCCGCGCGACTTCGACCCGGCCAAAAAATACCCGGTACTGTTTGATATTTACGGCGGGCCGGCCTCTCAAACCGTCGAAAACAAGTACAACGGTTACACTGGCCCCTGGCATCAGTTATTGGCACAAAAGGGCTATATTATCGTCAGTGTGGATAACCGCGGTACCGGTGCGCGGGGGCGGGCTTTTAAAAAATGTACCCAACTGCAACTCGGCAAATACGAAACGCAGGACCAGATCGCCGCAGCCCGGCATTTCGGCTCCTTACCTTACGTCGACCCAAACCGCATCGGTATCTGGGGTTGGAGTTTCGGGGGGTATCTCAGCACCTCCTGTGTGCTCAAAGGCGCCGACGTGTTTAAAATGGCCATGGCCGTGGCGCCCGTCACCAACTGGAAATGGTACGACAGCGCTTACACCGAGCGATTTATGCACAGCACGAAAGACAATTCGGCCGGCTACGAGGAAAACTCGCCCATCAATTTTGCCGACCGCCTGCGCGGTGGCAACTACCTCATCTGCCACGGCGTTGCCGACGACAATGTCCACTGGCAACAAACTGTGGAAATGGTGAATGCGCTGGTGAAAGCCAACAAGCAATTCGAGACATATTTTTACCCCAACCGGAATCACAATATTTCCGGGGAAAATGCCACGCGGCATTTGTTTACGAAGTTGACCAACTTTGTGCTGGATAAACTATGATGTGATGTGGGGCGTCCCGACCACTCGGGATTAATTCGCCTGCGCTACGGGCGGTCAACCTGTAGCGTAGGCGAATTAAAAATTCGCCCCACAACGTAGGCGAATTAAAAATTCGCCCCATAACGTAGGCGAATTAAAAATTCGCCCCACAACAGAACAAGGCAAGCAGCGGTTTGAATTAAACCCTTATCTTCCCGACACACAAAACTCGCCCAATCATGCAAAAACACTTCTTCCTTCTACTAGCCCTCTGCTGCGTCGTCACTTCCGCTCAAGCGCAAAAAGCCTTCGGCAAACTCGTGGCCGGCCTCGAAATGGGTTTTGACGTCAGCCAATTCACAGCCGGAATCAAGCCGCGGATAATCCCCGGGGTGCAACTGGAAGTACCTATCGGCCGCCTTTCCCTCGGCGCCGGATTGAGCCGGGAAATTTACCGGGAATACGAATACTATACCTGGACCGGCCAGACCATAGAACGAATTGAGAATGAAAAACCGGTGACTTTTTACATTTCCGATATTCACGCTTTCCGCCCGGCGTACTGGAGCATCCCGCTTAAAATCGACTACCGTTTCCACCGCTGTCACTGTGTGTTCGCGCATCTTGGGATGACTCTTGACTATTTCAGCGACAGTCCGCCCGACCGCGTCACCTTCCAGGGGGCGGAAACGCGGGAAGCACCGCTTACCGAAGTGCGCCGCGACCAGTTGTTTAAAAAATCGACCAAAAGTTACGAATTCGGGATAGGTTTTAAATTGCATTCCAACGACTATTTCCGCCTCGTTGCCCGGCCTTCGTATGTGCTTAGCGAAAACCCGGAGATATACACGGACGGGCCGAGATACCTGCCGACCTTCCGGATGATGTTCGGAATTCAATACGCATTTATCCGTTATGAATAATCTACACCCGCTATGGCTTTTCTATTAAAAATCGCCTTCTACGCCCTGCTGTGCATTTGTTCCCTCATCAGTTTATTTTTTCTGACCGTGGCATTATTCGATACTAAGCCTGGTTCCACCCTCCGCGAAAAGGTGTCATTGACCCTTGCCGCCGTTTCGGCATTGGGGCTGCTGTATTGGGCCTTCCGCCTGGGGCATCAACAGGGCCAATGGGGCTATGGGCTGGGTGTGATTGTGCTGGCTGCACTGGCCTTCGGGCTGATCATGCTGATCGGTCTGCTTACCGCAAAGAATATACACTGGCAATAACGTAATGAAAATTCTGTACTACGTCCTCTTTGGTTTTTTTGGCTTGCTGGGCGGCTGGTTTGTGCTGAGCAGTTTGTTAGGCCGGTTTTCCCTTTGGAATGCCAGTCAATTGTATTCCAAAATAGTGTTGTGCGTAGCGGCTGTTATCGCCATCGTATTGCTTTTCCGGGCTTATCAGTCCGGGGAGATAGAAGGCCGGTGGGGAATGGGCACCCTTTGGGTGGTCGCTGCGGTGGTTGCTTTTCAAGTCATTTTGTTGGTGGGGGCTTTCGCATTGAGGGGTAGAACGGGATAAGAAATCCGTTTAAATCCGTGTCCGCAGTCCGTGTCATCCGTGTTCCCATCCTCCAAAAGCGGCCCTCGCAGGAGGATGGGAACACGGATGACACGGACTGCGGACACGGATTTAAACGGATTTCTTATTTGGAATTTAGACGTGATTGCAGCGTCTTCGCCTGTTCAAACCAGGGGTGTCCGGTGTCGGACAACACTTTGTCCAGTCGCGCCCGAAAAGCGGCCGTGCCGGCTTGTCCGTCGGCCAGCAGGGCCAACAGCAGGTATCCGTCGGCATCTTCGCACCAGGGCATCATTTTGCTGTCGGCGACGGCGGCGAAACTCCGGGCAGCCGGTCCGAACTGCCCGAGTTTGAACTGGGCATGTGCGCGCAGGGTCACGGCGCGCCAGTATTTTGGATCGTTAGATTTGATATAACGAAGCGCTGAAACGGCGGCGGTGTAATCTTGTTTTTGCCAGGCAGTCAGGGCTGTTTCGAGCGGATCGGCAGCGTCCGGCGCCGCGCCGCGCAACGTTTCAAAATCAGGGTTTTGATAGAGTTCGGTAGCCAGGGCCAGGTAGCGCCGGTTTTGTTCATTGGTGGGGCGGGGCGTCTGTGGGTTTTCGTTCGGCGTTTGGACTGCCTGGGGCGCCGACGGTAACGAAGGAACAATATCCTTCGGCTGGTCCGTACTGGCGGGCGGCGGCATAGCCTGCGGCTGGGAAGCCGGCCGATTCCACCTGTAAATACCGATTGCCGCGACAACCAATATCGCGGCAATCAGCCAGATCAGGTAGATTTTTTGGATTTTGGGCGGACGCACCGGTGGGGACGGCTCCGATTGCAGGCGTTGCAGTTGTTGGCGAATGACGTCAGCGATCAGGGCTTCCGATACGTCGAACTCGAGCCGGCGCATTTCGATTTCCCGGGCCAGTGCGGCGTCTTGGCCGATCGCTTTTCGCATCGCTTCCTGTTCGCCTGGTTCCAGTTGTCCGGAAAGGTAGGCGTCGATTTGATCGTAGTACGGCCCTTTATTTTCCATGGTGCAGCCGGATATCTAAGTGTTCAACCATGTCTTTGCGTCCCAAAACGAAAGTCCGGAATTTTTCCCGGCACCGGTAGGTATATTTTTTGGCCATTTCGGGGCTGCTCAGGCCCATTTCGAGCGCGATTTCTTCGTTGCTCAGGGAGAGTTTGTATAATTCGAGCACTTTTTTGCAATGCTCGCCTAATACCTCCAGGATATGGCTGATCATTTGTTGCCGTTCGATTAAAAGCGTGATTTTTTCCGGATTATCGGTATCGGGGTGACTGTAGGTTGCAGGAGTTAGGGATTCGGGCCGGATATTGCGCCGGCGGTTGAACCAGTATTGTTTGGCAATGCCGAAGAAGTAGGTTTGCAGGCTGCTGTCGCCCCGAAACCGGCCTTCCCGGATATTACGGTCGAAGAGGATGAGGGTTTCCTGAAATACATCTTCTCCGGCCGGCGCGTCGCCTCCGTCCCGGCATACATGCTGCACGACCCTTTCCCGCCAGCCCGATGCGCGGTACAGGTAAACAAACACTGCCTCGCGCTGGGGTACGCTGCCCAGCAGGGCTTGCGTGATTTGTTCGTCGGTGCGGCCGGCCGGATTTTTCAACGGTTGAATTGTTTGTTCGGATAAGGGAAGGAACGTACCCTGTGATATTGTATCTTTTTTGTTGTGCAGGTACACCAATGGCAAAAGTAACGTAACCTAGCTTTACATAGCATTTTTACTAACCTTATAAACTAATCGACCTTATGAGAACGCGCTTCGCTGTTTGGGTTTTTATTTTTTTTCAAGTGGGTTTAGTGGGGGGAGTAGCGGGGCAGTATATACTGACCGGAGATACACGCTCATCCCAAGGTATCCCGCCTGCGGACAGTGTCGTTATCCGGGGATTGATCGACCGGGCCAAAACAATCATCCTGAAAGACCAGGACCAGGATCTGGCCGAAAAAACGCTCGACAGCATTTCAGAAAGCCTGCTCCCGTATCCGTTTGGAAATACAGAATTGCATGCCTTGTATTGGCAGGCCTGGGGAGGCCTCGCTTTCCGCCGGTTCCAATTGAAAGAATCTATTGGTTTCTTTGAGAAATCCCTGGGTATTTTTGAACACTGTTACCCACCGGGCGATGTGCGTTTGGCTACGAGTTACCACAATCTGGGTGTCCTGAGCCGGGAGTTTGAGCGGTATGAAACCGCCATACAATACCTGAACAAGGCGCTTGATATCCGGCGCAAAAAACTGCTCCCAAATGATCCGGAATTGGCAGGCACGGTGAATGCATTGGGCACTGTTTATTATGAAATACAGGATTATGCGCCTGCAAAAGCCTGTTTTTACGAAGCAGAAAGAATTTTCAAAATGTGGCCGAAAGAACAAGTCAACCTGGCCATCGCTTACCTGAATCTCGGAAATATCAGCGACGACCTGGGCGACTACGACCGCGCCATTGAGTACTACCGCCTTTCCCTGGCCCTTCGGCGGGCCACACTGCCGGCACTGCATCCCCGAATTGCACGTTGCCTGACTTTACTTGGCAATGCCTATCAAAATGCCTTTCATTTTCCCGAAGCAGAGAAGGCTTTTATTGAATCTATTAATATTCACGAAAACCTCGAAGATCAGGACTCTCTTCGGCTGGCCGACGCTTATGAATGTTATTCGAGTTTGCTGGCTGTTACCGGGCGCCTGGAAGCGGCGATCCGATACCAGGAAAAATCTATGGCCATCCGGTATGTCGTGGATTGGATGCCGCCACGTATGCTGGCAATTGGAAAGGGCACCTTGGCTGAACTCTATTTTACGGCCGGCGATTTTAATAAATGCCTGGCCGCTAACGAACAATCGCTCCGGGAATTGGAGCAGGTATTCGCCGGCCAAATCAACAGTTATACCATAGAAGGGTCGGCACTCCGCGCAGCGGCACTTGTACGATCCGGCAAGCCGGAGGAAGCACTCCGGGTATGCGATACCATGCTGGCGCGTTTGAAACCGAACCAACGTGAAGTCGGGAAAAATAGCCATTTCCTGCGGCAATTACAGGCCAAAAGGGCCATCGCACAATTTGAATGTTACCTGAAACAAGGGGATAAAAAACAACTGCTGGGAAGCCTTCAGGATTTTGATGCCTTCGACTCGCTCCTGGTCGATGCCGGCTTTGGGTTTGAGCGCCAATCTTCCCGGTTGGCCAGTTATAACCGTACCCGCCCGGTATTCGAACAAGCTATCCGGGCGCACGTTCATGGGGGAAAATTTGATGACGATCCGGAAATCATGCGCCGGGCCTTTTATTTTTCCGAACAAGCCCGGGCGGTATTATTGCATCAGGCCACACAAGAGGTAAAAGCTAAAAATATCGCCGGTGTGCCGCAAGAACTATTGGCACAGGAAAACGAATGGAATGCGCGTATCAACACCCTGGAAGAAACGATCAACGAAGCCGGCGACAACGACCCGGACAGTACGAGTATTGCAAAAATTTTAGTTTTAGAAGAAAAATTCGCCCTGTTGAAAACCCGGCAAGACAGCCTTTTACAGCGCATTGAAGCGGAGTACCCCGCCTATTTTCAACTCAAATACGAACTGCGTACTGAATCCGTCAACGCCCTCCAACGCGACCTGCTCTACCCCGACATGGCCCTCGTGGAATACTTCGTGGGCGACAGCGCCGTATACATTTTCACTATACGCCAACAAGACTATTCCGTGCTGGAAGTGAAAAAAGATTTCCCGCTGGAACAATGGGTCTCGCAACTTCGCGAAGGCATGACCGCATTCCAGACAGGCCAGGACATGGAAGCGAAGTATGTCTCACTTTCTAACCAGTACGTCGAAGCGGCCTCTAATATTTATGAAAAACTTGTGGCGCCCATTGCCGCAAAACTACCCGCTAAAGTCATTTTTATACCCGATGGCGTGTTAGGCTACGTACCCTTCGAGGCGCTGGTGGTGGAAAAACCCGACAACCCTACCCGTTGGCCGCAGCACCATTACTTGCTGAACGATCACAGTGTCAGTTACTGCTATTCGGCTACTATGCTGCGCGAAATGCTTTATCGCAAACACCAACAACAGCCCGCCCTCGGTTTCCTCGGCTTTGCGCCCGCATTCGATGGCGACACCACCTTATTAGACAGCTTGTTCCGGTACGATGACGGTATGCGCAAAGACCTCAAACCTTTACGTTACTCGGGCGAAGAAGTATACCGCGTTGCCAAAATGATGAAAGGGCAAGCCGTCGTGGGCGCCACAGCTTCCAGGGCGGCCTTCACGGAACAAGCCGGCCAGGCCCGCATCCTCCACCTGGCCACCCACGGCCAGGCCAACGACCGCGCCGGCGACTACTGCTTCCTCGTGTTCGCCGATCAAAAAGACAGCGCCGAAAACGAACCCCTCCTCTACGCCCGCGACATCTACAACCTCCAGCTCAACGCCGACCTCGTCACGCTCTCCGCCTGCGAAACGGGCATCGGCGAATTGCAGGGCGGCGAAGGTATCATCTCCCTGGCCCGCGCCTTCGCCTACGCCGGCGCCAAAAGTATCGTCACTTCGCTGTGGAGCGTCAGCGATGCCAAAACCAAAGATTTGATGATCGATTTTTATAAAAACCTGCGCAAAGGCATGCTGAAAGACGACGCATTGCGGCAGGCTAAACTGGATTTTCTCAAGCGGAACAGAGGCCAGGCCGCGCATCCGTTTTATTGGGCGGGGTTTGTGGGGATCGGGAATATGGGGAAAATTAGGTGAAATGTGGGTAATGTGGGTAATGTGGGTAATGTGGGCAATGTGGGTAATGTGGGTAATGTGGGCAATGGCCATTAATTCGTCCGGATAACCGGCTATTCTCTGTTTGTACGATCGACCCGGTTTTCGAGGTGTTGTCTGCCAGGCACGAGCAGGCGACATCTCGAAAACCGGCCATTCCTGGCAAACCGGGAATCGCTACCGGAGAACTGGCATACAGAGCATAAACCCCGGCAGTGAATACCCCGCCTGAAAGTGTCCCATATCTTATATTCTGACTAAATCTCCTATGTTTGGAGTCCATTTCTGATTGTTTTTTCCAACCTTTTAAACTTTTAGACCTGATGAAGACACGTTTTTCTATTTGGATTTACCTGTTTATTTTTTTTCAGGCCGCTTTTGTGGAGAAAATGACAGGGCAGTTTACGATTTCCGATACCACTCTTGCCAACCGGTTGTTGCCGGATGCCCTCGATTTTTACGAAGTCAACCAATATGACACGGCTTGGACGATGATGGCCCAAATTCTGGACATTTACGGCAGTACGGTCGGACTGGAGTTCAGCCAGCCTTGCGAGGCGCTGCGTATACAAGGCATTATCAAATTTGAGACGGGCTATTTTGCCGAAGCTATCCCGCTCCTGCACACCTGCCTGCAACACGCGACAAAAGTTTTTGGTGAAACCGGGCGATGGGTGGCCAATCCAAACGCTTACCTCGGCGTTTGTTACCCGCAATTGGGTGAATTTGACAAAGGACTTTTTTACCTGCACAGAGCGCTTGATATCCGCCTGAATCACTTGGGAAAATACCATTACCGCGTCTCAGAAAATTACAATAATATCGGCACGACCTTATGGTTCCGGGGCAATTTTCGTGAAGCGCAAGAATACTTCCTCCACGCAATCGAAGTTGATGAAGGCCGCGAGGAGCCGCAACAGCAGGATTCGGTGGCTTGGTCATTGCATTGTCTCAATGCGGGCATTGCATACAAAACCCTGGGTGAAATCAAAAAAGGTATCCAGTTTTTTCAAAAATCATTTGGGCTGCTTCCAGACGAGGATTGGCCGGAATTATACTACCAAAAAGCCAGTACCCTGGCAGAAATAGCAAATTCCTACTATACGCTCGGCGATTATCCGAACGCCATTTCGCTATACGAACAAACACTGGATTTACTCCAAAAATCAGGAAACGCGGAGCATCCCGACGTCGGGCTGTACTTCAATAACCTGAGTGCGGCCTGGTCGGCATTGGGGGTTGAAACAAAAGAACAATATTACATTCAAGCCGCATTAGCGCATTGGGAAAAAATCCGTCACAAGGAGACGCTTGGCAAGGCAAGCAACATAGTTTTTATTGTAGATACCTGGTTGAGCCTCGGTGGCGCCGCACAACAAAAGGGAGACCTCAATACCGCCATAGCGCACAGCCTGAAGGCGTTGCAACTGGCCGAAGAATTGAAAAATACCAACAAACAACGTGTGGTTAGTCTTACCTTGGGAAGCCTCTACCAACAGGCTGGCCAAGCCGACTCGGCTGAGGTGTACTTTGCCCGTTCCTTACCCGGCCCGGACGCTCAAGAGAACGATTTGACTGAGCTGGTTTCCGCGCCTGGAAAATATGTCCTCTTTCGCTTAATGCGTGCGCGGCAATCCGGTAACCCGCAACAGATAAAAGCGGCGTGGAGTGATTGGACTGCATTTGACCGAAAGGTATCAGACCAACGATTGAGCCTCAGTGAAGGTGTTTCGCGTTCGTCCTTTTCCAAGATATTGCGTCCGGTTTACGAATCAGCTATCGAGGAAGTGTTGCCAATGAAACGGCCCGATGCAGAAATGGATTGGGCCGCTACTGCCTTCGCTTTGTCGGAAAAGATGCGCGCGCTCAACCTGTTTGAAGCGATAAAGGAAGCCGATGCGCGTACATTTAGCGGCTTGCCCGATAGTTTACTCGCCCGGGAGCGAGATTTGCGGCTCGATTTGAACTGGACAGAAAACCAATTGTATCAAAAAGATATCACACCTGGAACCCCTCCCGACACCGAAGCGCAGCGCCTTATGGCACGTATTGATATTTTAAATGAAACAATAGCCAAACTCCAAAAAACCTTCGAAACCGACTATCCAGACTATTACCGCCTCAAATACGACCTGCGCGTGGAAGACGTGGCCGCCGTACAACGCGACCTGCTCTACCCCGATATGGCGCTCGTGGAATACTTCGTGGGCAACAGCGCCGTGTATATTTTCACCATCCGCAAACAAGACTATTCCGTGCTGGAAGTGAAAAAAGACTTCCCGCTGGAGCAATGGGTTTCGCAACTTCGCGAAGGCATGACCGCATTCCAGACAGGCCAGGGCATGGAAGCGAAATACGACTCGCTTTCCGCCCTCTACACCGACGCCGCCTCGAATATTTATAAAAAACTTGTGGCACCCATCGCCGCAAAACTGCCGGCTAAAGTCATTTTCATCCCCGACGGCGTGCTGGGCTACGTACCTTTCGAGGCGCTGTTGGTGGAAAAACCCGACAACCCTACCCGTTGGCCGCAGCACCATTACTTGCTGAACGATCACAGCGTGAGTTATTGTTACTCGGCTACCATGCTGCGCGAAATGCTTTATCGCAAACACCAACAGCAGCCCGCCCTCGGTTTTCTTGGCTTCGCGCCCGCATACGATGGCGACACCACCCTATTAGACAGCCTGTTCCGGTACGATGACGGTATGCGCAAAGACCTCAAAGCCTTACCCTACTCAGGCGAAGAGGTGTACCGCGTTGCCAAAATGTTGAAAGGGCAAGCCGTTGTGGGCGCCGCGGCCTCCAGGGCAGCCTTTACCGAGCAAGCCGGCCAGGCCCGCATCCTCCACCTCGCCACCCACGGCCAGGCCAACGACCGCGCCGGCGACTACTGTTTCTTAGTGTTTGCCGGTGAGACGGACAGTGCCGAAAACGAACTGCTCTACGCCCGCGACATCTACAACCTCCAGCTCAACGCCGACCTCGTCACCCTCTCCGCCTGCGAAACCGGCATCGGCGAATTGCAGGGCGGCGAAGGCATTATCTCCCTGGCCCGCGCCTTCGCCTACGCCGGCGCCAAAAGTATCGTCACTTCGCTGTGGAGCGTCAGCGATGCCAAAACCAAAGATTTGATGATCGATTTTTATAAAAACCTGCGCAAGGGCATGCTGAAAGACGACGCATTGCGGCAGGCTAAACTGGATTTTCTCAAGCGGAACAGAGGCCAGGCCGCGCATCCGTTTTATTGGGCGGGGTTTGTGGGGATCGGGAATATGGGGAAAATTAGGTGAAATGTGGATAATGTGGTCAATGTGGGTAATGTGGTCAATGTAGTCAATGGGGTGCCAGGTCAGCATACTAACGACCTGGCAGTGTCGAAGACCTGCCAGCGTCGGAAGCCTACGTGGAATAAGAGGCTAAACGGTTTAAAAAACTTGATTTTTATCATAATTCGTTGATACATAACATGCCGCAAGTCTATCGAAAAAAATGGATTCGGCAGGGAACTTCGTTTGATTTGAATGAACAAAAGGTTGGGGCGTCCGGGCTGTATAAGGACACTAATTTTCGGGATACCGCCAGGGCACTTCTCCGCAGCTTACCGAACTAAAGAAAAAATTTAAACTATCTCTGCATGTTGCGTACTCTTCTTGTCCTCACCCTGCTGGCCCTCGCTGCCGGCCTCACAGCCCAAACCACCCCGGTCGCCCCACCGCCACCGGAGCAAGCTGCCGTTTTCTCCGTTTGGTCGCAACGTATGGATATGAGCCTATACGCCGGCAAAAAATACCGTCTTAGCGTGGCCATCCGCGCCGAACCGGCCACACCGGAATCCTTCGCCACAGCCTTTATCCGAAACGAACCGCCTCAGGGCGGCCTGCGCGCCTGGACCTACATGGACAACATGATGGACCGCCCCGTGCGCGACAGCACCTGGCAAACCCATACCCTCGAATATGTGGTAGACCCCAAAGCGCCCTGGATCGGATTCGGTATCCTGGCCTTTCAAAGTGGTGCGTATTACTACGACGATATGCAGCTATCCGTAGAAACTGCCAAAGGTGAATGGACACCCGTGCCCATCCCGAACGGCAATTTCGAACAAGAAAGCCTCGAACCCTGGCAACAAACCGCCCAGGGCGTACCCGTGCGGGTACTCGGCGCCGCAGCCACGCTACATACCGAAAAACCTTATGAAGGCAAACAATGTCTGCGGGTGCAAAACACTTTCCTCTTCAAAAAGTAAATCAAACAATTCCACTACTCTTTCTTGCCATGAAAAAACTGTTCCTCTTCGCGTTTCTCTTTAGCGCAACCTGCGCACTCCACGCCCAAAACTGGACCCCCATGGCCGTTGGCATGCTGCCCGACAACGTCGTAATTTTTAGCATTTCTGCGGTCGGTGAGGATGTTGTGTGGGCCATTGCCTCCGAAGAATATTACCAGGCGCCGATACCTTCCTCCCACCGGCCCCTCGTACTGCGCACGTCCGACGGCGGCCTCAGCTGGTCGGTGGCGGAAGTAGCGGAAGCCGGAGGCACGATCAGTTTTCAGATCGTAGCCGAAGATTCGCTCACGGCCTGGATCACCACGCAGGATTACGGCAGCGGCGCCGGGCGGGCGCTGTATAAAACCACCGACGGCGGTATCAACTGGATAAAAAAACTGGCAGATGACAACGGCGGAGTTGCCCTCTACCGCTTTGCCGACGGTCAACACTGGCTGGCGCAAAACCGGCAAGGACTCAGCATATCGGCCAATAACGGCGCCAACTGGATGAGTTCTACTTTGAACGGCTACAATTCCGGCGAATTTCAGTTGCTTCACTCCGGCGCCAATATGAGCAACACGGTGGGCGATACGGTGTGGAGCGGCACCTCCGGCGGGCGGGTCATCCGAATCAGCAACTACGGGCAAAAGGCCGAATTTTTCAGCACACCCCTCGGCACTGCCACTGCCATTAACTCCGTTGCCTTTCAGGATCACCTGAACGGATTGTGCTCCAGCAGGAACCTGAGCAACAACAACCGCATCGCGCGCAGCACCGACGGCGGCGCTACCTGGGCCGCCCTGGCCAAGCAACCGGGCAACACCACCGGCTGGAATATCGCCGCCGTACCGGGTACTCCGGGTTTTTACGTGTTGGCATCCAACTATAATTTCAGCCAGGGGAAAGTGGCCGTCACCACCAATTTTGGCGAATCCTGGACGCTGGAAGACCTCGGCCAATCCCTGAACGCCGTGGTATTCACCAGTCCCACCAGCGGCTGGATCGGCGGCGGGCGAATCGCATCATCCGAAACACAACCGGCCCTGTTCAAATATACCGGATCGCCGCTGGTAGGGAGCAAAGAAATACTGCCAGCATTGCCCGGCTTTTCGGTGTCGCCCAATCCCGCCGGCGATGTCGTGCATTTTAATTTCGACGGCTTTACCGGACAGGAAAACATGACGGCCACCATGACCGATCTCGCGGGAAGGATCGTATTTTTAGGAAATATTTCCGGCAACAAATTGGATATCAGTGCTTTGGACTCCGGTATTTATTTTTTAAAAATTGAAACGGAAGGAAAAGCCGGTTGGGCGAAATTGATGAAGAAATAAATATGAAATCTCCAGATCAACTGAACGAATTCCCGATGTATTCCAAAACCGGCATCGGCAACTGACTGCTTTTTATCGGCGGCGCCGCTTTTTTCGGCTTTGTAGGCTACAAGGTGTGCGCCGAGGCTTTTCAATAGCAACCTTTCAACCTGTTCGTCCTTCTCCTGGGTGTGACCGCCTTCGGGTTCGCCCTGTGTAGTTTGCTGGCGCCCTGGTTTTACTACTGTCCAATTTTGAACGGGTACACCGGCAGGAACATAAATTTAATTTTTGGATGTTCGTGATGGTGATGGGGTCGGTGGTTGGGTTGTACTGGTGGAGGGCAGGGGAGGATGCATAAAAAACAACCCATGAAATTAACCATTCCCAACATCGAAAGCCTTCCGCCCGACCATCACCTGAACCGGCAGATCGACGGCCTCAACCGGGACCAGCGGATGGACCAGGTGTACCGGGCGAGCGTGGCGTCGGCCATCGCCCGGTTTCTGGCAGAACGGCTCCGCGCGGACTCGGATTTGGATTGGATCCGGGAAGTTAACCGGCTGATTGACGGCATCCCGCTGCATACGCCGACGGTAGAAAACGTCTATGCCGACTTGGGTGAAACGGAGCGGATGATGGCGCCGGCTAAAACGGGTTCCGGGTCTTTCCCGATAACGTTCTCTATTGTGCTTGCCATTATCGCCACCTTAATTGCGCTGCTCGAATTGAGTCGCCTGTACCGGGAATGTAAGTTGGGATGGTTAGGCACTGAAATACAAGCCGGGGTTGTAGAAATTCCGGTACAAAATTACCGGGGCGACGTAAAATACATATACGTGGGCATAGGCGGATATGCCGTTCCGGTGATGATCAGCAGCCGTGCTTATGCCCGGAAACGGTTTAAGGTCGGACAGGTGATTACCGTCAAATACCATGCGGCATCGGGCTGGGCTACCCTGAGCGGTGAAATAGACGGGTTTCTTATTTTCGGTTTTATGCTTTTCAGCATCCCAGCAACAGTTTTTTGGATAGATATTTATAGAAAAATAAGAGGCAGATAGCCTCAAAAAGGGTGCAAACGGCATTTGTCCCCCTGCTTTTATTCGACCTCGGAGAGGTCAAACGTTGGTAGAAGAAGTGCCAATCCCCCCTCTCCCCGACCTCGGAGAGGTCGAATGTTGGTAGAATATACCCCCAAATGCGCAATGTGCGACCTCTCCGAGGTCGGAAAAACGGGATTTCCTATATTTTCTACCAACGTTAGACCTCTCCGAGGTCAGATTTCTCAAAAAAGGGACAGATGCCGTTTGCGCCCCTCAAAAACGATAAAAACAAAACCACCCAACTGAAACTGGAGATGTTGGGATTGGAACACGGAAGTAGTTCATAAGTTATCTAAAATAAATGCAAACCCAATGACAACAAAGCATTTTCTCTTCTGCCTGTTATTGCTCCTTCCTTTGTCCTCTTTTTCGCAAACACCGCAAGCCCCGGCAACCCTCGCGCCCTCCATGCCGCGCATGGAAGCGTTTGCCAACCGCCTGGCCCAGCAGGCCCAACAGGAACTGCGCACAGGCAACCGCGACGATGCCTTTCTGTACGCCGAATTTGCCCTGCAATACCTGCACGCCGACAATGCCGACGCGCGGCAGGCGCTTATGGATGCCTGGTATTGCAACGATGTAATCCCCGAATATTTGAACGCGGACGAAAAACCGGCGGCACATGTCCCCAGAACGCTTTGGATGCCCGCTTTTGGCGGGGGAAGCGGAAGGGGCGGCGGTTGGCACGACGATGTCCGCTTCCCCTGGTCGATGGATGAATTTGAACTAACCTACTACGTTGAAAAGCACCGCGCGGAGCAAGTCACTCAACTTCCCTTGCACCCCGATTCGGCCTTTCTCAGCGCGTACTCTGGACAAACCCAAAATCGCCTGACCGTTTTTGGCGACAACACCGCACAGATGCACAATCGCGCGGGCGCCCTGCTGTTCCGCTTCGAAGTGGCCGACAGTATGGAGTATGTAAAATTCGTGGGTAAGGGCAAACACCTGTTGTGCCGGAAAATGTCGGGACCCACCGAACTGCGTGACGCCGAAACCGGAAAACACCTGCTTTGGCTGGAAAAAGGATGCTGCTCCGGCCAACAACTTGAAGACAGCGACTGGTATTGCAGCGCGCGCGATTCGGTCGTCGACCTGTTCGACCTTGCCGCCGGCGCCTTGCTGCGTTCCATGCCGGGGCTCGGCAGCCAGGCGCCCGACGCCAGGGACAGGCTGGTAAAATATTTCAAGGCAGCCCCCGGTTTCAGTACGCTCGCCGCTGTACAAAATGACGGAACGGCCACCCTTTTCGACCTGAAAACCGGCAAACGACTGAGCACTTTTAGCATCGGGGAGAATGCCTTCCCCATGGATTTTTCAGCCAATGGAGCCATTTTGGGTATCGAACAAGTCAGGCAAGTGGACGATTACACGGAGCATTTTTCCGCCAGTTTGTGGGACACATATTCTGGAGGACTGCTGGCATCGTTCGACTTTGGGCAGGAGCGGCCGCGCGCCATGGCATGCGCGCCGTTCGGTGACCGCGTTGTTTTCCTGCTTGAAAGCCGGCACACAGAACCGCAGCGGCGCCTGGCTGCTTTCAATATTCCGGACCAACGCCCGCTATGGACTTTAAGCGGCAATTATGCGGATCTCAGTGAATTGATCTCCCGCCGGAGCAACCTGTTTTCCGAGGCCTTTTGGAACGGGCATTTTGCCTCGCCAACACCCGCTTTTGGTGAATTCAGCCTCCAGCAAACACCTCGTTTACAGTTTTCGCCCGATGGGAAATGGCTCTGCGCCGCAGGTTATGCCCCTCTTATGACCATCAAAATCTATGAAGCCGCGACAGGCAGGCTCCAGTTGAATCTGGATGCGCCCGACGATCCGAACCCCGCCCTCGCCTTTTCGCCCGATAGCCGCAACCTCCTGGTGGGGCAGTACAAGTCCCGGAGCAAAATGGCTTCTCATGCTGAAATATGGGACCTGGAAACCATGACCAAACGCCACGACCTCGGTGGGCAGAAAGGGCCGATCAGCCTCGTCGGCTGGTCGCCAGATGGAACCCTCGCCTTCACGCACAGCGCAGGAAATGCGCTGGTGGTCTGGGATGCGGCCTCCGGCCAAAAACGGCTCGAACCCGGCATTCCGCTTTCGTATGCTTTGCAAGCCGGATTTTCTCCCGATGGAAAGATGCTGGCAGCCATAGACTCCGGGCAGCAACTGGTATTATGCTCCGTTCCCGATGGAAAACGTATTTCCCACAACTTTGGGAACGAATCGGACAATCAGTTGCTCGCCTTTTCGCCCGATGGCCGCTATTTGGCCGTCTATACGGCGGATAAATTCGTGAAACTTTGGAACCTTCAAACAGGCAAGCCGGCCCTGGAACTACCGTGCGGGCAGGCCTATTTTGATCGTATTTATTTTTCGAACGACAGCCGTTTAATCCTTGGCAGCGCCCCGGGCTCGAACACTGCCTGGGATGTCCGGACCGGTAAAAAAATAGTGGAAGGCGCCGAGCGGGCTTTTGACTTTGATCCTAAAAATAACGTTTTCGCCCAGAACCGCTCCGGCAACGTCGTTTTCAGGGAGGCATTTTCCCGGCAGGAAAAGGCGCGGCTACGGGGCCTCGGCTACGGCCAGGGCAGTTTCTCGCCGGATGGCAAACGTTTTGCCGCTATCGTGAATATAGACATTAAGGAAACAAAGCAACAAAGCGATATTGCCCAAACCGGCGGGTATTACCAAATCCGCTTATTCGACTTCGACCCGGATACCATTCGTGTAAAAGCCAGGCGCGTAGAGCGTAAAAAAGCGCTTTCCTGCGAGCAAATGTTGGGTTTATTACCGGAAAAATACCTGGATGACAACAGTTTGGACACCCTGGCCGGGCGCATCCTCCGTCGGGGCGACCGGGACTGTCGTAACTGCTTCAACCGGCATTTTGCCGAACTTGCCGACCAGGAGCCGTATCTGGCAAAAGCCCAAAAATACTACGCGCAGGCCATTTTGATTGGACAAGGACAGGAGGATTCGCTGGGTATGTACCAGTTGTACAGACAACGCGCCGAACGGTACTTAGACGCTGGCATGCCGGATAGCGCCGTACTGGATGCCGAAAAAGCTATGCGGTTGGTATCGGACAGCCGTTTTGTACAGGTTATTTTATTGGTGGGCCAATTGATGCAGGGGCAGTATAAAAACGTGGCAGTGCATCTGGTGGAAAATGCCACCATGGAATACGGTGACCTGCTTGGCATCCATTTTAGCACAACCTTACGTCGCGCTGAAACCGGACGCCCCTGGCGCAACGACCGCGCCCTGCAGGGCAGGATCGAGAAATGCCTGCGCCTGATTTCCGCAACGGATAGTTTAGATGAAATTGACGCCCGGCGCTACCATATAACCCCGTTACAGTTCAACCATATACCGCGGGCAGCCCTCCTGGCCGAACTGGGCCTCCCCGACAGCACCCTGGCCGTGTATAAAACGGCTATGGATTCGATAGCCCGCGAAGCCACTGGGTACATAGAAGCGCCAAACGCTTATCAACAGTCGATGCAGGCATTTTATGACTTCCACTACCTGCTTGCCGATTCGCTCATGGCCGAGTCAGTGCGCCAAATGCGCGATTCGCTTGCCGGCCGGCCGGATGAAGAAACCGCCTTTGCATTGTCACAGGCACTGCACAACCGCAGTTGGATCGCCATTTTTGCCCAAAAACCCGGCGCTGCCATCGCCGCCGCCCTCGAATGCCAGAAGCTGGATAACAAAAATACTGCCGTGCTGACCAACCTGGGGCATGGTTACCTTTTCTCGGGGCAGTTCGACAAAGCGCTGGAAACGTACCGGGCGTATGTAGCGCAGGAAAACGCAGGTACAAGCGTGTTGCTCACCGACTTCTTCGACCTGCGGGAAGCCGGGATATGGAGCAAAGACGTGGTAAAAGCCCTGGAGGCGATATTGGGGCGCGCATTAACGGAAGAGGAACGGATGGATTACGGGCAGTAAAATGTAACCAAGGCCTTCCGGCCTCAGAGCCCGGTGTCCGACCAAATATCAGACATACGAATTGCAAATCCTGGGAGCACCTCACCGCCGTTTAAGAGTTCGTCAAAAGGCACGGTGTGTATATCGCCGTTGCCATGATAAACGCGCGTTTCGCGCTGCTGCGGATCAATGAGCCAACCCAACCTGCATCCATTGTTGATGTATTCGCCCATTTTCTCTTTCAGTGCGCTCATATTCTGATCAATGTTTTAGCATACAAATATAAGCCGAATTTCGGAAATTTCATGCGTGTCCCCCGCCATACTCCCCCTACCTTTGCCGCACACTCAAAACTCAAAACTCAAAACTCAAAACTTATAAAGTGGCATACTCACCCGAAACGCAGGCCATTCGCTTGCAAACGCGCCGCACGGCCGAAATGGAACACTCCACCCCTCTGTTCCTCACCTCCAGTTTTGTGTACCACTCCGCCGAGGAAATGGCCTCCGCTTTCACCGACGACAGCCTCGACATCAATATTTACAGCCGTTTTTCCAACCCCACGGTAGACGAGTTCGTGACCAAGGTATGCACCCTCGAAGGCGCGGAAGACGGGGTGGCCACAGGCACCGGCATGGCCGCGGTGTTCAGCACGTTTATGACCTTCCTGAGCCAGGGCGACCATATCCTGTCGGCGTCGGCGGTGTTCGGCTCCACGCATACGATTCTGACCAAATACCTGCCCAAATGGGGTATCGAATCCACGTATTTCGATATGACCCGGCCGGAAAGCATTGAAGCCCTCGTGCGGCCGAATACCAAAATGTTGTACCTGGAAACGCCCTCTAACCCCGGCCTCGACATCATCGACTTGGCCCTGGTGGGCGATATTTGCCGGCGCCACGGGATACTTTTTGTGGTGGATAACTGCTTCGCCACGCCGGCCGTGCAACAACCCATCCGCTTTGGCGCCGACCTCGTGATACATTCCGCCACCAAATTTATGGACGGGCAGGGCCGCGTGCTGGGCGGCGTGGTGGTGGGCCGCAAAGACCTCATCCACGAACTCTACCTTCTGGTGCGCAATACCGGCCCCTCGCTCAGCCCCTTCAACGCCTGGGTACTGAGTAAAAGTCTGGAAACCCTGTTTTTGCGCATGGATAAACACGCCGAAAACGCGCTGCACCTAGCTAAGGCCCTGGAAAACAATCCGCACGTGTCCCGCGTGAAATACCCCTTTTTGCCTACCCACCCACAGCACGATATTGCCGTCCGGCAAATGAAAAACGGCGGCGGCATCGTGGCCTTCGAACTGAAGGGCGGCCTCGAAGCCGGCCAACGTTTTCTGAATGCCCTGCAAATGATCTCGATGACCAACAACCTGGGCGACAGCCGCACCATCGCCTCCCACCCTTCCTCTACCACACATTCCAAACTCAGCGAAACCGACCGCCTGGCAGTAGGTATCACGCCCGGTTTGGTGCGAATTTCGGTGGGTTTGGAAGGGATTGTGGATATTGTGCAGGATGTGGAGCAGGCGCTGGGACGATTCTGATGAAACCGCCCGCCTGAACTTTTTTTTAAAACGGCTGTTTTGGAAATTCGTGCTATTTTTGCGCGTCTACAAAACGGTACGCCATTTTTATGAAGCGCATATTTTCCATCTTTTTTCTTTTTATTATGAGCGCCAATGTGGTTGTCTCCTTGGTGGAGCAGTTGCATGACGTGGAGTGGTATGAGATTAGTGAAGGTTGTACCGACGATACGGACGATCAGGAAAAAAGCGAAAAAGAAAAAAAGGCGGATACCTTTTTTTGCCATACTGATATTGTACCGGCTGCTTTTCACTTACCCCGCGGAAAGGATTTGCTGGGTTTAAAAAGTTATTATTTCATTTCCGAATATCACGGCCTCCTGCCGGAATTGCCTCCAGAGGCATAGTCTCCCTCCTACCTGTGTTTATCCCGGTTTAGTCCTCGAATAAACATCCTTTTTCTACAATACGATCTTGTTTGCAGTCAATCCTCCGGAAGCCCCGGTCAGGTCTACCGGAATTTGATTTTTTCCGTTTGCGGCAAACGCCATGCCGTTGCATCGGGGGATTTGCGTCTCGGTACTATTTTATTTCAATTCAAAGAATTCAGGTTTTTATGAAAAACAAATCCGCGTATTTTAAAACGGATATTTTGTCAGGAATGGTCGTTTTTTTGGTGGCACTACCGCTTTGCCTGGGTATTGCGTTGGCCAGTGGGGCGCCGCTTTTTGCAGGGATTATTGCAGGCGTTATCGGTGGGATTATAGTGGGTTTTATGAGTAGTTCCCAGCTGAGCGTTTCAGGACCGGCAGCAGGCCTGACGGCTATTATTGTTGCAGCTATCGGCAGTTTGGGCGATTATCAGACCTTTCTGGCGGCGGTAGTGCTGGCGGGCGTGCTTCAAATATTATTGGGCCTGGCCAAAGCAGGCACCATTTCCAACTACTTTCCTTCCAATGTGATCGAAGGAATGCTCGCAGCTATCGGCGTTATCATTATTCTGAAACAATTGCCTCACGCAGTCGGGTATGATGTGGACAATGAAGGCGACTTCTTTTTTATTGAAAAAGACACGGGGCACAACACATTTTCGGCACTGATAGACGCGGTCAATTATTCGCATATCGGCGCGATTATCATCACGCTGATATCATTGGCGATCCTGATTGCTTTTAACAAGGTCACTTTTTTAAAAAACCTGAAGGTAGTGCCCGGCGCCCTGGTGGCCGTGATCGCGGGGATTGCCATCAATGAATTGTTTAAATCGAGTGGCTCCACGCTGGCAATTTCACAGGAACATCTGGTCAACCTGCCGGTACCCCAATCCTTCGATGATTTTCTCGGCCAGTTTTCCACGCCCAATTTTGGCGCAATGATGAATCCGCAGGTCTGGATCGTAGCCCTGACCATTGCCATTGTAGCCAGTATCGAAACGCTGCTGTGTATTGAAGCGTCCGACAAAATGGACCCCCTGAAACGGTATACGAATACCAATACCGAACTATTCGCGCAAGGCACGGGCAATATTTTGAGCGGCCTGATCGGCGGCATTCCGATGACCTCCGTTATCGTCAGAACCTCTGCCAACATCAATTCCGGCGGACGCACCAAAGTGGCGACGATTGCACATGGCGTGTTTTTATTGCTTGCCGTAGTGACGATTCCCACCCTGCTCAATAAAATCCCGCTGGCGAGTCTGGCGGCAATATTATTGATGATCGGTTACAAACTGGCCAGCCCCACGGTGTTTAAACACATGTGGCGCTATGGCCAATATCAGTTTGTGCCATTTGTAGTGACCGTGGCTGCCGTGGTATTTACAGATTTATTAAAAGGAGTAGCTATCGGCCTGATCGTAAGTATCTTCTATATTTTAAGGGCAAACCTGAAACTGGCCTATTTCTTTAAAAAGGAAGAATACCACGAAGGCGAAGAAATTACTATAAAACTGGCGCAGGAAGTATCCTTCCTGAATAAAGCAGCCATCAAACAAACGTTGAGCCACTTGCCTGAAAACAGCAAAGTAATTATCGACGCTTCCGACTCATTCTATATCGATTATGATGTTTTGCAATTAATCCGGGATTTTTTATCTGTCGGTTCGCAGGATAAAAATATCCAGGTACGTATAACAGGGTTCAAGGAGGAGTATAAAATGGAAAATGCGTTGCAACATGTTACGTCTCATTAAAAAGTCAAAAAATTATGAAAGCACACACCTTAGAAACACAATCAACAATAACACCCGCCAAAGCATTGGAATTCCTGAAGCAGGGCAACGAACGTTTTGTCAGTAATTTAAAAATCAATCGCAACCTGCTTCAACAAGCTAACGACACCCGCGAAAATCAATGGCCGTTTGCCGTGATATTGAGTTGTATCGATAGCCGCACCTCCGCAGAATTGATCTTCGACCAGGGCTTGGGCGATATATTTTCTATCCGAATAGCCGGAAACGTAGTCAATACCGATATCATGGGAAGCCTCGAGTTCGCTTGTAAAATAGCGGGATCGAAACTGATCGTGGTCTTGGGTCATACCAATTGCGGCGCTATAAAAGGCGCCTGCGACCACGTGGAAATGGGCAACCTGACCGAGCTGTTATCTAAAATACAACCGGCTGTTTATGAAGAACGAATGACGGCGGATATATCTAAACGAAATTCCAAAAATCTCGAATTCGTTGAAAATGTCACCAGCCTGAATATAAAACGCTCGGTAAAAGCCATAATAAACCGCAGTTACATCCTGGAACAAATGATTGAAAAAGGGGAAATCGCCATTATAGGCGCCAAGCACAACCTGGAGACGGGTTCAGTTGAATTTTTAGAAGATACCTGGGTTTCCAATAAAAAAGCGGTCAAGACGCAAACCAGTTAAAACAATTGCAAATGTGCCAAAATCACGCCATCTAAAATTAAAGCGTATGAAAAAGACCTATTCCAACGATAACAACAGTGTGAATGAGGTCATGCTGGCTGATTTTGCTTCAGAGGAACTCATCTCTGTTCAAATGCCTTTGTTTGATGAACACCATGTATTGCACGAATTAAAGCACTATCTGCCCGCTCAATCGGCGATCAAAGACTTTATTCACCACAACTCGTTACACGCCTACCAACACCTGAAATTTTATGAAGCTATTTTTAAAGCGTCAAAAATATTCGGGTATCAGGTCACACTCCAACTCCAGGAGTTCCGGCAACTCTATCAAAACGGCCGTATCAGCGAACCTGTCCTGGAACGGGTCATCCGGGATAAAAAAGGAGCCGGACAGGTCGCCTTGTGGAAAGCCAAACTGATTTCCAAACAATACGACACCTCGAATACGCCGCGTATCGGCATGTTGCGGGCCAATTGGAAAAGCCGGTTTAACATTGATTTGGATGAGCGGGTGCAACCACTGCTTTTCCGGGTGCTTTGCAGCTATTTGGACCAGGGCATTTCGCTCTGGCAATTTCCAACCGGCAACAAAGGTTTTTTACCTGCCCTGCGCGCACTGGAAAGCAACGGTTTTACCAGTTTTTTCAAGACAAAAAGGGCAAAAAATCTGCTGCTACACGGTAATTGCGACATCAGCCACCTGTTGAAAATGGTGGTCGGCGACGAAGCCTGGTACGAGCAGTATCTTTATGACCAGCAATTCAGCCACCAGGGTTGGTCAGGAATCGTGTCTGCCGTGGAAGACAAGCCCGAAGCATTGTTCGACACCCGAAAAATATCGCTCCACGATTTAATCGTTTTTGAGCTGTTACTGGAAATAGATACGCTGGAATACTACTTCGGCAACGGCTGGGAGCCTTTGTGCAGCCGTGTCGACACGCCACCGGTTCACTTGTTCGCAGCCGTGCCTTCCACCGAATTACAGGAAGTGTTTACCCTTTGGCAGGACGCCTTCGAGTGGAGTTATTACGATGATGTGCTTGCCGGTATTGAAATGGGAGCGAAAAACCGTCAACAGGCGCCGGTAAAGAAAAGTTTTCAGGCGATATTTTGTATAGACGAACGGGAATGTTCCCTGCGCCGGCATATCGAGCAGGTCGACCCCAACTGCGAGACCTTGGGCGCGCCCGGTTTTTTCGGAGTGGAGTTTTATTTTCTCCCCGAAAACGGCAAGTTTCAGGAAAAACTCTGCCCCGCTCCGGTGACGCCCAAATACCTGATCAAAGAATTCGGGGCAAACGAAAAAAGGAAACACGAGTTGCTGTACACCCGACACACGCATACCCTGTTACCAGGCTTCATTTCTATCCTGACCCTCGGTTTTCTGGCCGGCGCGCGTATTTTCCTGAACCTGTTCCGGCCTAAAATGAGTCCCGCTATTTCAAATGCCTTTGCGCACATGAACCCCCGCGCAACGTTCACTATTGAAAACCAGGGCCCGGATGATCGGGAAAATGGTTTACAAATCGGCTTTACCGTGGCAGAAATGGCCACCCGGGTAGAAACGCAACTGCGGGGTATGGGCCTGATAAGCAATTTTGCCCCTATCGTGTACGTGCTCGCACACGGCTCGAGCAGCGCCAACAACCCGCACCACAGCGCCCATGATTGCGGCGCTTGCAGCGGAAGGCCGGGCTCGGTGAATGCCCGGGTATTTGCATTTATGGCCAATCACTCCAAAGTACGGGAAATATTGCACAAAAAAGGTATAGAGATTCCTTTCGAAACACAATTTGTCGGTGGTCTGCATGACACTGCGGCCGACGAAATCGGCTATTTCGACGAACACCTGCTGCGTGCGGAAAACATGCCCCTGCACTTCGCCAATAAGACGGCATTTGAGGAAGCGCTCGACCGCAATGCCAAGGAGAGATCGAGGCGGTTTGCGTCTATTAACACAAAAATGCACATCAAAAAAATCCGGAAAGCTATTAAAGACCGGTCTGTTTCCCTGTTCGAACCCCGGCCTGAATTGGGCCATGGCACGAACACCCTGTGCATCGTGGGTCGCCGCAACCTGACCAAGGGTTTATTCCTCGACCGGCGTGCATTTTTGAATTCCTACAATTACCAAACCGATTTGGAGGGCGCCTTGCTGTTGAACGTCATGCGCCCGCTGGGGATCGTGTGTGGCGGGATCAACCTGGAATATTATTTTTCCCGGGTGGACAACTACAAACTCGGCGCGGGCACAAAACTGCCGCACAATGTGATGGGGCTCTTCGGCGTAGCCAACAGCAGCGACGGCGATTTGAGGCCCGGACTCCCGGTGCAGATGATCGAGGTGCACGACCCGGTCCGGTTATTAATCATTGTGGAACATTTTCCTGAAGTGGTGTTAAAAACCATTCAGTCCGTACCGGAATTGTATGAATGGTTTATCAATGAATGGGTTCATATAGCGGCTATTCACCCGGAGAACAAGCAGGTTTTCTATTTTAAAGAAGGTAATTTCACCCAATATGTTCCTTTAAAACAACAGATAGCACCTGCCCAGGATTTCCATCAGCTGATAGAAACGGCCACGGAAATGGAAACGAACCATATTACGGACGCCACGCGGGAAAACCTGCCTGTTTTTATACTCAACTGATCTTTTTAAATGTCGCACCTGTTACAGTTTTTTATCCTCATTCCTTCTGTTGGGTTTCTGATCAGCCTGTTTTTGCCGCGAAAAAAGGAAGCCATACTTTCGGGGGTTACGCTTGGTACGGTCGGCATTCAGCTCGTTGGCATTGTACTTTTTATTGCCTGGTGGTTGATGAACGGTTTTCCAACCCTGGACATTAAACAAATCGTATTGTATAAAAGCCCGGAATTTGAATTTTTTATTGATTTCTATTTCGACAAAATCACGGCGGTATTTGCATTCGTGGGGGCGGTGCTGACTTTTTTAGTCGCCGTATTCAGCCGGTATTACATGCACAGGGAAGACGGGTTCAAACGTTATTTCTGTGCCCTGCTGTTATTTTATGTGGGCTATAACCTGATTGTTTTCGCCGGCAATTTCGAAACGCTTTTTTCCGGCTGGGAGATTTTGGGCATCACCTCGTTTTTATTGATTGCCTTTTACCGGGACCGGTATTTGCCCGTAAAAAACGGGTTTAAAGTGCTTTCCTTCTATCGTCTGGGTGATATTTGTTTAATTTTAGCCATGTGGATGAGCCATCATCTGTGGCATAGAAATATCACTTTTGCCGAATGGGGTGAAATGGCCGCCGTACAGGAGCTATTTCAGCAACACTATGCGCCGGCCATGTTTATTACTGTCGCAATCCTGATTGCGGCGATAATAAAATCTGCGCAACTGCCTTTTTCAACCTGGCTACCCAGGGCAATGGAAGGGCCCACTACCTCCAGCGCTATTTTTTATGGTTCGCTTTCCGTTCATATCGGGGTGTTTCTTTTATTACGTACCTATCCGTTTTGGGGCCATGAATGGATCATCAAAACCATAATTTTGGCAACGGGCTTAGCTACCAGCCTTGTGGCGACCGGTATCGCCCGGGTTCAGTCTTCTGTAAAAACGCAAATTGCTTATGCCTCCATCGCGCAAATCGGATTGATGTTTATAGAAGTTGCGCTGGGTTTTCATGTGCTTGCATTAATACATTTTGCGGGAAATGCTTTTTTAAGAACCTATCAACTGCTCGTTTCGCCCTCCGTATTAAATTATCTGGTGCATGACATGGTGTTCCATTTCAAACCGCGCCCTGCAAACGAACCCAACCCGCGTCTGCAAAAGATAAAACACGCGCTTTATATATTGAGCATAAAAGAATTTAACTTCGATTTTCTGTTGCACCGGTATTTCTGGAGCCCGTTTAAATGGATCGGCAACCGAATGGCTTTTTTCAATAGCCGGTGGGGTTTTGTTTTCTGGATGCTCGTACTGGTTTCGGGCGTTACCGGATTTTTACTCCGGGAAAATTTAGGGGTTAATCTGTTCAACGCCTTGCCCATACTCTTTGCCGTGCTGTCGCTGGTTATGGTTTTAAAGGGGTTTTCGGAGCGCGGCGATGCCCGGCGCGCCTGGATTATGGCGTTTTCCAGTCAATTTATGACGGCCATTGCCATACTGTTGAATAAAGATATCAAATGGCTTGAAGTTGCCCTTTACCTGGGCGGTTCCATGAGTGCAGCGATCGTCGGTTACCTATGCCTGCGCAAAATAAAATCCATAGAGGGCGACATCTCCTTAGAGCATTACCACGGACACATATACGAACAACGCGGCCTTGCCCTGGTTTTTTTGCTCTCCTGCCTGGGATTATCAGGTTTCCCTATCACCCCTACTTTTATCGGCATCGACCTGATGTTCACCCATGTGCATAAGGGCCAGATATTTATGGCGCTTATGATGGCATTAAATTTTCTATTTTTGGAACTGACGTTACTGCGGATTTACGCCCGGATATTTATGGGGCAACACAAGAAAGCTTATCATCCGATTGCGTTTAAATCGTCGTAAACTTCGTAACCGGGCAAATATCCTCCACAGCATATCTAAAATGGTTAAAACTGGCAATTTTACGATTTACACCATCCCCGGCCTCGGCCTTGACGAGCGTATTTTCGGAAAAATTGATTTTGGACAAATCCAAGTCAGACACTTGAACTGGATTGTGCCTGAACGTGACGAAAGTATTGCAGACTACGCAAAACGAATGACTGTAAAGATTGAAAAAACAAATGAAAAAATCATTTTAATTGGTCATTCTTTTGGCGGGATTATGGCGCAGGAAATGGCGCAGTTTATAGATATTGAAAAGATTATTCTCGTTTCAAGTATTAAATCTATTGATGAAAAGCCATGGCATATTCGGTTAATTGAACCATTGGGACTATACCGGTTTTTCACAAAAAAACTGACGCTGAGTACTTTTTGGATATGGGCAAAACAACACGGTTACCGCACTGGTGCAGAACAGCAACTTTTTAAAAACATGATAGGCAAACAGCCTGATGATTATCTGCAATGGGCAATCAAGACCCTCTCCAAGTGGTCGGGCCCGAGCAGAAATAACATTCCTGTTGTCCAAATTCATGGAGAAAACGACAAGACGTTCCCCATACACTTGCTCAAACAACCCCTATATCGGATCAAAGATGGCAGCCATTTTATGGTTTTCAGCCAACCGGATATTGTCGGGAAAATGATTCTGGAGGCAATGGACTAAGCCACTTTCACTTCGCCTTTTTTTCGTCCGCTCCTTTTATAAAAAAGCGCCACATCAGCACGACAGGAAGCACAACAAGTGCAGATAAAGTGAAAACGGAGAGCCATTCGCGGATGGTCCAGGCGGATAACAAAAAGGATGTCATAAGTCAAAATTTATGGTGTGCAGTTAAGCCGCAATTTGCCGCTTACGCCACAAATAAAAAATGACCTGCGTTAATTTTCGAAATGATTTTCAACGGACGCGCCATCCCAGCAACGCCCGAATCTGCCGCACATCCAGCATCCGGAAAACCAGGGATGCAATAAAAGATACGGCCAGGGCCGACCCGAATTTGACCGGCCAGGCAAACGGCGTTTCATAAAATACGACCCAGTCGGACAACAAAACAAACGCCGCAAAACCCAATAAACGCGCCAATCCTTTGGCCGAAGGCCGCAACTGGAAATGCCGCACACAAAGGACAGCCACTGCCACAGCAATGAACGCCTGCGTGCCAAGGGTCGCCCAGGCCGAGCCGAGGGCCTGGTACCGCGGAATCAACAGAAGATTCAACCCGATGTCGAGCACGATGCCGAGCGCAAAAAACCGGTTCATTTGCATCAGGCGTTCGCCGGCAGTGAGCAGGGTGCTGAAGATATAAGTGGCGCCCACCGGCACGAAAGTCCAGATCAGCACACCCAGTGTGTCCCACCGATACGCCGAGGCCCGGGCAGGCATCATCAGTTGTATCAGGTCGGCGCGGGCGAAATACACCGCGGCGGCCAGGGCTACGCTACCGGCCCAGATCAGTTTAAAACTCACCGACACTAAGGGACGCAGGGGCTCTTTGGTTTTCAGCATCCGGGCAAACATCGGCAACAGCAGCGAGGCAAAAAGATACCCCAGCATATTGGCCGCATCCAGCAGCCGGTAGGCGCCGGCATACACGTCGGCATGTATTTTTCCATTGGGCAGCAAGCGTTCGAGCAGCACCGCGTCGAGGCGCGTGTAGGCAGTCATCAGCAGGATAACAAGGGCAAACGGAAAACTTTTGCGAAACAAAACGGCCAGGGCCGGGCGCCCTGCGCGCCAGTTGCCGGCCCAACTGGGCCGCAGGGGCAAGGGCGCTTTGCGGCGCAAAACCCAAAAAACCACCAGCGCCGTCGCGAAAAATGCCAGCGTTTGCGCCAACGCAAAGGTCTCCGCCGAGAGGATATGACGCGGCATCCCCCACAACAACACCCCGCAAGTAGCCAGCATCAAAAACTTGTCTAACGACGACAGCAGGCTGTCCAGCCGGTAGTGCCCCAACCCGGAAATATTGGACCGCAGAAACAAAATACCCTGCGCCAGCACCTGGTTGAACAACAAAATAAGCAACAAAGGTAGCTCGCGCCACCCGTACCCGGCCAATCCCCAGGCCGCCAACAGCGACAAACTGACGTAAACGGTGCTCAACAAAAACTTGAGCGCCAGCAGATTCGGAAAATATTTGGGCAACAACTTCGGATGCTGGCTGACATGCCGGTTGTTGAAATTCTGAATCCCGAAATCATTGAGGATTTGAAACAGGTAAGTGAAATTGAGCAGGGTGAAATACAACCCGTAATCGCCTTCGGGCAAGCGGTTCTGCACCGTGAGGTCGATACCGAAAATAAAAAACGGCTTGATCAGGATATTGATCAGTACCAGGAACAGGATGTTGAGCAGGAACTCGCGTTGCACGGGGGTAAAGGTATAAAAAGGGTTTCTGGTTGGAAGGTTTGAGGGTTTCTGGTTTGAGGGTTTGAAGGTTTCTGGTTGACCGAGCGGGTGAAACCAGAAACCTTCAAACCTTCAAACCCTCAAACCAGAAACGTTCAAACCCTCAACCCAGCAACCTGGTATCAATCCCCCCACCCCGGTTCATCCTCCACCATTTTGGGTTGTTTGCGCAGGATGCCGTATTCAATTTCTTTCTGGCAGGCGCCACAAATGCCGTAGAGGTTGAGCGAGTGGTGCGTGATCTGGAAATTCAGGAGTTCGCCCACCATATTTTTGATCTGTTGTACGCGCGGGTCGCAGAATTCGACCACTTTGCCGCAATTGGCGCAAATGGCGTGGTCGTGTTGTTTGTAGCCGTAGGACTTCTCGTACTGCGCGAGGTTTTTACCAAACTGGTGCTTTTTCACCAGATCGCAGGAAGTCAGCAATTCCAGCGTATTGTACACTGTAGCGCGGCTGACCCGGTAATTTCGGTTTTTCATGTGGATATACAGCGCCTCGGCGTCGAAGTGGTCGGTGCGTTTGTAAATTTCTTCCAGGATGGCGAAGCGCTCCGGCGTTTTGCGCAAGCCGGTTTTTTCCAGATGGGTGGAAAAAATATTCAGCACTTCTTTGATAATATCTTGTTCGTTGCGTTGCACAGGCATGAGTTGCGAAATAGCGAGCGGGGCGGTTTCTGCAAAATTAATACTAAAACAAGGACGAAAGGGGTAAAGTTGAAAATTCCCTTTCACCGGCTACTTACCTCGATTTTTGCCCCAATCGAAAAACCCTTCCAAGGGATAACGCTCGTCGAACTGTGACATGCCGAACGTTTCACGCTGCTGACCGAGGTAACGCAAAAATGCATCCGTAAACGCCTCATAGCCAGGCCCTGGCATTACATTTTCCCCGGCAACATCCAGGCCGGTATCGTCTGCGGGGCGTTCAGCGGCCCGGAAACTTTTAAGCCAATGGATCAATGCGCCGGCCGTAGCAGCCGTCAGCGTCTCCCCTGCCGGGGTAAGCGGATCGAATAACCCGTCCACGATCCGTTGTCCCGCATCGAGGGGCTGGTCCGTATCCGGTTCAGGCGTGGGTTGAACAAAACCGATATAGGCATACATCAGCATAACGTCGTAAACGGACAGATTGCCCCGCAAGTAAAAATAATCTACCAGCAGCCTTTTTGCGTTGGCTTCAGGGTGATCGGCTCCGCTGACCAGGGCCGCCAGTTGCGCGCGCAGGTCCGGCATCAGGCCGGCCGATCGTTGAAAATCGTCAAATTTGTCGTGCAGGGTACCTGCCCAATCGTCTTGTTCCAGTTGCCGGACGAAAGCTTCCTCCAGTGTCGTAATATTGGCTCCCGGGTTGTTTTTTAAATACCTTTCCCTGTTTCGGCGTATTTCGGGCAACTGCTTACTGATGCTGCTCAGTGCCTCCCGGCGAATCATCCAGTCGGCCCACCGGAGCTCGTCTGCCGGCCATTGAAAAGCCGCCCATAAGTCCCGGTGCTCTGCGGATTCGCCTGCGGTTTGTACTACGGTCAAAACGTTTTCTATTTCGCGGTAATGGGCATATTGCAGAAAAGGAGCCAGGAAATCGGACGTTTCGGTTTTGAAATACCGCCTGGAGAAGCCGTGCAAATATCCGTGCTCTGGCGACAGCCCCGCTTCCCGCGTCCGGATCATGGCGATTCTGGCTTCTATCTGATCCGGCTCGATGCCCAGGGCCTGCTGGGTCCGGATTTGCAGGTAAGCGGCAGGCAGGTAAGATATTGCCTGTTCCAAATACTCGTCGGCTTCCACAAACCGGCCGTTGGCAAAAAGAAGCAAGCCGGCATAGTACAGATCGCGCGGGGTTTTTCGGGTCAAAAATCCTGCGCCCTGGGCCCTGATTTCATCCAAAGCAGCGGCCAAAACCGCCTCATAGGGCTCATGAATCAATTTGGCTGATTCAATAAAATAGTATAAGCCCATCAGGTGGAGCGCCGTGCCGCTGAAATCCGGATCCTCCGAAATCGAGTCATCCAGCAGGTAAGCGGTAGCCGGGTCCCCCATATAAAATTGTACGATGACCTGTAGTTGCCGGTAAGTAGCCGGGTCGCGCTGTTCCAATTTTTGCAGGTCCAGCCAGTTCAGGTACATCTGCATAGGGCCGCATTGCTCCCGGGCGGCATCTACCACCGGGTGAAGCATGGGAAAATGATCAAAATCCGAGTATTCCCGAAGCATACGGCGGATCAGGAAAGGCGCGGGGTTGGCGCTATAAAAATCGAATATCTCGTTGCAGTGGGTTAAAAACTCCGGCTGTGTGGCCAGTGCCAAAAAACGATTAAAATCCGCCGAAGCCAATGTTTTTTCCCCAAGCGCACCGGCGTACAGTCGGCCACGTTCCAGGTAAAACAAGGTACTTTCGGGATGGCAGTTGATAGCTTCGTTGTAATCCTCAACGGCGCCCTGGGCATCTCCCATACTATTCCACAGCGCGGCCCGTTCGGCGTAAGCCTCTGCATTTTCGGGGTCCGCGGCAATGGCCCGGTCAAAATCGGCCAGGGCCGTTTTTATCTGACGTAATTGGAACCGGGCTTTCCCTCTGGTGACCAGCGCCGCTGCATATTGCGGATTTATATTGACGGCAGTATTGAGGTCATCGAGCGCAGCGGCAGGCGCTCCGCTTTGTATCCGGATGTATCCGCGGTTGCAGTAGGCCTCGGCATCTTCCGGATCGTGCTGAATAACCACATCAATGTCCTCCAGCGCGGAATCGTATCGGCCGATCTCACATTTTGCCAGGGCCCGGTTGTGGTAGGCGGAGTACAAGTCCGGGGCCAGGCCGATAGCCCGGTCGAAATTTGCGATAGCCTGTTCAAATTGGTTGTTTTCGTAGTGCGTAACGCCCAGGTCGAAATATTCGGATGCGGTGGAGGGCATAGTTGTGGGTTTGAGGGTTTCTGGTTTGAAGGTTACTACATGTATTTTGGTTTAAAACTCATGGCATTAAACCGCAAACGGATTTACCACCCCCAAGCCCGGCACCTTCTTAAAATCATCTTCATTTCGAGAAATTAACTCGAAGCCATGCACTAATGCAGTGGCGGCAATTATAGCATCCGGCAACTTTATTTTCAGGCTTTTTCGAATACTGATCGTCTGATTGGCAATTTCGTCAGAAAGGCCAATGATAACGGAGGCCGTTACAAAATCTGTGACTTCGGATTCTTTTTCTGCAGAGGGAAATTGCCAACCTAAAAGTTCGATTTTTGTAATAATGGAAATATTACACTCCTCATCCAATACACTTTGCATAAATGGTAGGCATGCAGGTGGCAGCACGCCTTCGAGAAAATATATGGCAGTATTCGTATCTAAAAGGTATCGCGTTCCCATTCTGTCCGGAGAGCGTTGAGTTTTTGGTCAATTTCATCCGGCGTTGAACCGGTTTTCAGACTGCCATAAAACCGGTTAAAAAATGACCGGTCCACTTTGGGTGAAACTACCGGCGCAGAGGCATCAGCAATGCGGATACTCTTTACAAACTCAAGGGAACGCAGCAGCTCCACCAGCAAGTCTACTTTTTTCCGGTTGTTAACTTCTACTAAAATTTGCATGCCAATGAATTAAATTTAAAACAAAGATCGGGTTTTTATGATAATAAACCAAAGGAGGAATGCAAGTTGCCATGCCACAAACGCAAACTGCCCTACTCCAAGTACTTGGAATAAGGCAGTTGACTATGCTGATTATGGGCGAATTAATCCCGAGAAGTCGGGACGCCCCACATCATTTTATCTGTATCATTTTCTTCACCGCGCTGTCGGTAGCCGTTTCCAGTTTGTAATACAGCACGCCTGTAGTATTCATCCCCGCGCGATCCAGCGTGACGGCATTATGGCCTTTGGCAAAATCGCCGGTTTGGGTAAAGAGGGTACGTCCCGTTTCATCAAAAACCGTCAACTTGGCTTCGGTAGCCGCCGGCAAATAAAAGCCGATCTGCGTTTTCGACACCCAGGGGTTCGGCTGGTTCTGATACAACTCAAAGCCCTGACCCGCGATTGTGACGCCATTTTGTCCCAGGAAGCGCAAGGCGATAGACATTACGTCATTCGTCATTACGTCATTGTTCGTCATTACGTCATTATTCGTCATTGCGGCATGGCGGTTTGCTTCGGCTTTCGTAATCCGGCTCGAAACAGCCAGCATCTGTTCCAGCGTACCCGAACCGAGGGCCCGGAACGTCACGCTGAATTCTGCCGGGCTTGTCATCCTGGAAGGATCCATGTCGAAAGAAGTGGTCAGCGCGTGCTGGTCGTTGAAAATGCCGAAGTTACCTAAACCCATTTCCGCGCCGGGGGCGATATCGAGTATCTCCAGGTTCGGGAAGTGTAACGTGAACTGATAAGCCGCTACTTTTTCCGATGCGCGGAAATGCAGGGTGAAGGTTTCGCCAGATTTTATTTCACGCCGACTGACAGTCGGCGTTACGTCGAACAACAGTGTGCCCTCCGTGCGATCATCCACGTTCATCAGGCTGTTCGTTACGGCGTTGCCGTTCACGTCGCCCACTTTTACCGCCACAAAATCGCCATCCGGCAAACCGCCCGTCAGGTTGGATACGGATTTCGTTTCCGGGAAAATTTCCTGGAACGGATTAGACTGGTTCGGGAACTGGTAGGCATCTTCCACAAAACGCCAGGAGCTGTTGTTCGGCAGTTTCGTGTAAATACCGAGGATCAGTTTCCGCAGTTCCACGATGTCGAAAGTAGTGATCGAGCGGCTGTTGTTGGCGTCGGCAGCGATCATGTTATACGGGCTGTTGAGCGGTTCCAGGCCCAGGATATGTTTGTTAATCAGCACCAGGTCGAAGGTAGATACGCCGTTCAGCGGGTCGTTGTCTTTGGTCGGTACGATCGTGTAGTTGCCACCGGCAGGCACGGCATTGAACACATACTTGCCCAGGTCGTCGCTCACCGTCAGCTGGTTGACCGGCGGCAGGGAAGGATGTGAACCGGTCAATTGCACGTTGGCGTCTTGCAGACCCTTTTGCTGGTCGGTTTTCAAGATGCCGTTAATGACGACCTGGTTATCGTTGCATAATCCATTCACGTCTTGCACCAGGGCGTAAGTCTCGCAATAGTCGGCATTGCCGGCCTTGTCTATCGACCACAGTTCCACGAGTTGGGTACCTTGTTCGTCGCAAGTGAAGGTCACGCCCGTTTGCGGTGTGCCGTCGGGGTTGAGCGGGAAGCCGGTACCGGTACCCGATTTGCGGATGCCGATGACCAATTGGTTCGACGGGGTGCAGTTATCTTCCGTGTATTTGAGGAAGTCGCTGGCCCAAAGCGTGACCATTTTCGTCGGCATCAGATTGATGCTCAAGCCGTTGACACAAACCACCGTAGGCGCCTTGCAGTCTTTCACCACGAAGGTGTATTCGCAGATCGTTTCGTTGCCGCAACCGTCTTCGATAAACCACTTGATCTTGTGTGTGCCGTAGGGCAGTTCAGGCACGACAAAATTGCTTTGCTGCTGCTGTGTGTTCCAGCGCACCGAAGCCGTCTTGTTCGTTCCGCTAACAGTCGTTTGAAGCGCAAAACCGTATTTCTGGTTGGCGAGCACCGGCCGGCCGTCGAACTGGCGGATCGCGCCGCCCGAGTAGTTCGGATTGGCGGCGTTGCCAAACGGCACGGCATTCCAGCCGAGGCCGGCAATACCCGTATTCACGCTGTTGATCACCGTTTCCATAGCGCCGTCGCCATCCAAATCGAGGAACAGCAGATAACGGAAATTGACATTGGCGCCCGAGCAAAGATCGGTGGCCGTAATGGTCAGATCGGTCGGGCCCTCGCAAAGGTCATGGCTGTTGATGCCGGCATCATACCAGTACATCGCGTTCCACAGGAGCGGATCGTTCGGCGTTTGGTCGCAGAATTCTACCGGGCCGGCCGGACAGTTGTCCACAACCGGGTCCTGTGTATCAATGATTTTGATGATCTGTTTGTATTTGTAACAATTCGCGTTTGCCGCCCAGAACGTCGAGTAGTTGGTCGGTGTTTGACCCGGCAAAATGGCGACTACGGTCGGCGCCCAGGGCGCCAGCGTACCCGGCGCCGACACGATTGGTCCGGGCAAGTTCGACGGGTGGTTCGTAATCGCGTTCGGATTCGGGTTGGGCACTGTTATGCAACCCAGATTCGGATTGTAGGTACACCAGTTGATGATCGTCCAGGTGCGCTCTATTTTGAAACAAGCGTCTGGCACTACCGTAAATACCTCATCCTCAAACGAAACGCCCAGGGTTTCGCAATCTTCGCCGAAGAAGGCAGGTTCGCCGTAATTGCCCGTACCGTCGCAAGTCGTCACAATGACGTCGTTCGGAAAACGCAAATAGTAGTCTTGTTCATATTCCACCACAATCCGTTGGGTACACTGGTTTTGGTTGAATGTACCACCGCAGTCCAACACCTTGAAGGTGCGGGTGATGGTGCCCTTGTTGCACACGGTGTCGAACAGGCTGTAATTGACCGAAGTCGTTACCGTATCGATACAGCAGTTGTCGTCGGTGAGGGGATTACCATAAGGCCATAAGGTCGGGTCGAAGTTTTCGCAGGAAACCGTCACGTTGGCCGGACCTTTGCAATACGGCGGAATTTTATCCTCCACATATACCTGCACCATGCAGTCGTTGGCATGCAGTTCCTGGGTGGTCAGTGAAACGGAGCCTGCGCTGACAGTCACGTCGTACACCCGCAGCACCACAGTAATCGTTTTGCCGATGTCTGTGCAAGTAAACTGCACCTGGCTGGTGAAAGAACTGGCGGTTTGGCGCCGCGCTTTGAAATACACCTGCGAACAGTTGTCGTACGAACCGTCGTCGAAGGTTTCGGCATTCACGGCAGCTTTCCCGTCGGCGCCGAGGCTTACGTTGGTAAACTGATCGCAAACCGGCACTGGCGGCGTATTATCTTCTACAGTCAGGCGGAAAGTGCAGGTGCGGGTGTTGCCGCAATCATCTTCCGCAGTATAGGTTACGATGTGTGCCCCGGCTGTGACACAAGGCGTATAGCCGAAATTGGCCAGGGTGTCTGCATCCCAGAGGTTGTTATTCGGGAAAGTGGTCAGCGCAGCGTCCACATCGTGCGTCGCCATAATCACATTAGTCACCGGATTGCGCACCACGATGCGGGCAGTGACGTTGTTCACCCGCGAACAGGCATCTTCCACAATGACATCGGGCAATTCAGTTGTCGCGCAACACGTGAAGGCATCCGTACTGACGGTCAGGTTGGCCGGGCAAGAAAAAGTCGGCCCCTGTTCGTCCAGCACTTTAATCACCTGAATATGATATAGCGGGTTGGTCAGCGGTGGTACCGGGGTAGTGGGCGAGCACCAGTCGAGTATTGTCCAGGTGCGCAATATTTTATAGGAACCGTCGCAAACCGGCAATACCTGGTCGGTATAGGCCGTCTGCATTTCGCAGAAGGTATTGTCGGGCCAGAGATTTATTTTAAGGCCGTGATCTTCCACGTACGGCGTACCGGTAGCCGACGGATCGGTCACCGGATTGGTGCAGGAAACCGTTACATCGACCGGAAGCAGCACATCGGCGACGTGTTTGCGTACGAAATAGATATACTGGGTACAGGAGGATTTATTCCCGCTCGCATCCGTGGCAGTCCACACACGACGCGCGTAAGCGCTCAGGTCCTGCACGCCGTTGAACGAGCCGTCGCAGGGCAGATCGAAAAAGTCGTCGGTGAAACTCAAATCGTAGGCGCCGCAATTTTCCGTCACTGCCGGATAAGCCTCATTTATTTTCAATACGTTTTTCAGATAATCGGGCTGGTAGTTCGTTGTGCCGCAGCTGACGGTTACCGGCGAGCACACCAATGCGGGCGGTAGTTTGTCTTCCACGAAAATATTACCCCAGCAGGTGTTGTTGCTTACGAGGTGCGTCACGGTAGCCTTCAGGGTTTGGCCGATATTGGCGCCCGTCACTTTGTCGCCGTAGTTCGGCACACCGAGGAGGCCGGTGACGGTAACGGTATAATCGTCGAAGCAGAAATAAGTTCCTTCCAGGATCAGGTCCGGATTAACTACCGCTTCGCAATTTTGGTCTAAAGAAATTTGAACCAGGTCGTTGCAGGTCAGCGCTTCCGGGGTTTGTAATACGCTCACAATTTTTTGTACTTTTTGAATACAACCCGGATCGTTGGGGCCGAATGCTTTGGGCACGCCGCCGTTCACGGTGTATTCAATGATATACTGACCTATTCCATCGCCGGGGTTAAACACCGTGGCCGCGCTGCCGTTCACGGTAAAGCCCTGGCTGACGATGTTGGCATCGCCCGGCTCGCCGGTCAAAGTCACCGGGTCTGAGAACAAGCAGAAGGGCCCGTCTAAATTGGACGTGATTTTTGCGTTGGGATATTGGCAGGAGTTGGAAATCGTCAACACCTGGCCGGTTTCGCTCGTCACGGTAATAGAGTAGCCGATGGCGTCCACATGAACGCCGTTCAGGAAGTAATCGCCGCTGTTAACGGGGTTTTCCACAAATTTGGTTCCTGCCGGGAATGGAATTGGCGCAACCGGCGGACTCTGGCTGTTGGCCGAGAACAAGCCGCTGACGGCCGTTATCGTCCAGGTTTTACCGGCCAGCGATTCTATTTTCAACGTCTCGCCAAACTGGCCGTTTTCGGTCGTCGTCGCATTATTTTTACAAACACAAGGGTCGGTGATCAAAATTTTCGGCGTGCAACGCACGAACGGATTTACCGTCACCTGTGCCGTACAAGTGGATACGTTGCCGCACTGGTCCGTCGCCGTGATGACGACCGGTACAGTAGTGCCCTGCTGTGCGCAGGTAAACGTCAGCGGACCGGCCGGCGAAACGACGATAGCCGCATTCGGCGTACAGTTGTCGCTCAGCGTTTGGATCAGCGAGGAAACATTCACGGACACCGTTCCAAAAATAGTCAGGTCCACCGTGGCATTTTTGCAAACCAGGGTCGGCGCCTGGTTATCGTTTACAGAAATCACCTGAACCGCAGTCGTAGCATTGCCACAGTCGTCGGAGGCCGTCCAGGAGCGCGTGACCACGCGGCTGTTCAGGCAATTGCCTGGTACGCTGGTTTCGCCATTGTAAACGATCGTTACTTGTGTATCGCAATTATCCGTCGCAGTCGGCGTACCAAGCGGCGGGATGCCGGCGCTGCATTGCTCGATGGTGCTGGCCGGCACGAAAGTAAACGTGGGCGGCGTTGCATCCTGAATAGTAATAACCTGCACCAGGGACGTTCCGTTGCCGCATCCGTCGGCTACCGACCAGCTGCGGGTGATCGTGCTGGTATTCGGACAGTTGCCTGCCACGGTCATTTCGTTAAAGGTAACCACCAACCCTGCGGGCAAGGCTACGATGGTTTGGCCGTTGTTGAGGCTTCCCGCAGTAGCGGGCGCCGGCGGGTTCCAGGCAAAATCGGCGTAGGTATTTCCGCTACCGGTCAGGCTGAGCGAGGTACCCACGGCGTTAAACCCGTCTTCCAGGACGCCGATATCGGTGGAAAGCATCCCATTTGCCGGGCCGCCGACGGCGGTAAAGGTTCCCTCATAGCTCAGAAACTGGAGCACCATGCCGCCATGTACCAATGCAAGACCGTCAGGCGCGCCGTTTTGAAGGCCGTTGACCGGGTATGGGAAGGACACAGCGCCAAAGCCGTTGCTTTCATTATCGATGGTTCCAGAGAGCACCATCGTTCCGTAGGTACCGCCACCGGTACCGTTGTACAAGAAAATAGTATATTCCGAGAGGTCCGTACCGGCCGTGCCGGCCACTTCGATAAATTCGTTCACATCGGTGCCGGCATTGTCATAGTGGATTTCATTGATCCAGACCCTTGCGCCGGTCGTTCCGTCATCGCAATTATCCGTGGCAATCAGGTTAGCCGCCGGCGGCACCGGGGTATTGCAATCGATGGTCAGGTTTTGCGGCAGCGGCGGAGCGAAGGCTGGCGGGGTAAAATCTTCCACGTGTATGGTTTGCAGATGCGTCGCGGCATTTCCGCAGCCGTCAGTGACGGTGTACATACGCATAATGGTCATTTCGCCGTCGCAGTCGCCCATCATCATACTTTCCATGAGGGTTGCCGCGATTGTGCCGGGCAGCGCGCTGAGTGTTTGGCCGGCATTCAGACTCGACGGAGAAGCAGTGATAGGGCCGGTCCAGCTAAAATCGCCGTATTGTTGCCCATTACCCGTGAGTTGTAAAGATAGCCCAATCGGTTCCGAACCGGTTTCCAGCACGCCGATGTCCACAGAGGTCATACCGGCAGCCGGGCCGTTGGTGGCTAAGAAAGAACCTTCGTAGCTCAGGAACTGAATCACCGTATTCGGCAATTTCACCAGAGCCATGCCGTCCGGTGCGCCGTTTTGAACGCCGTTGGCCGGATACGGAAAAGAAACCGCCCCAAAGCCGCCGCTTTCGTTATCGATCGAGCCGGTTAAGCTCATGATATCGTACGTGACGCCGCCATTGCCGTTGTATAAAACGATTTGGTATTGCGACAAGTCGAGACCGGCCGTACCGGCTACTTCCAAAAACTCGTCGACGTCGGCAGCCGCATTATCATAGTGTATTTCATTGATAAAAATAACTGCCGGCACTGCTCCGGGATCGCAATTATCGGAAGCCGTCACATTGGCGGCCAGCGGAACGGGCGCGTCGCAGCTCACCGTCAAATCAGCCGGCAGAGGCTGGTTAAATACCGGCGCCACGTCGTCTACCACCGTGATCGTTTGTATATGAACGGTGCTGTTGCTGTTGGCATCGCTCGCCGTCCAGGTACGGACAATTACCGGCTCCTGTGTGCAAACGAGCGAGGCGCTTTCTGTAAGCACCACCGTCGGCGCCGGATCGCAGTTGTCGGTGGCGGTCAATACAGCCGCTGCCGGTACCGGCTCGTCGCAATTGATTGTAAGATTTCCGGGCAGGGTTTCATTAAATACCGGTGGTTCCGTATCGGATCCGGATTGGACCGAGGCAGTTATCGATGCTCCGGTGCAATCGCTTCCAGTTACTGTAATGGTATAGGTGCCGGCTGAAAGGCCGCTGAAAACGGGACTCATTTGCGGGCCGTTGCCAATATCGTATTGGAACGGCGGAATACCGCCGGTAGCCACCACTTCAATAATGCCGTTTATGGCGCCGCAAGTCACGTTGGTAACGATCGTGGAAAGGCCCGGGCAACCGCAGTTGACCGCTGCCGTCAGGGTAAAAGCGCCCGTGGCCGTGCAACCCGTGTTGTCGGTCACCGTGACGGCATAATCGCCGGCACTCAGGCCGCTCTGATCTTCCTGGCCGGGAACGATACCGCTGCCGCCGTTGGAGGCTGTCCAGTTGTACGTATAAGGTTGTGTTCCGCCGCTTACGGTTAAATTAATCAATCCGTCGTTGCCCGCGCAGGTCGGGTCGGTACTGGTAGCGCCGATGGAGGGGCATTGTACTACCGTGCCGGCTATAATCACATCATTATCGGTTGCCACTACAGAAGTGCCGATCCGGAATGTGCCGCCGGCGGCGGGATTACCGCCACTGGCTCCGCTGCCATAACCATATAAACGGAACGTAACCGTGCCGGTCAGGCCTGGTAAACTGACTGGAATATTATTTAAAACGGATGCAGTCGTAATCGGGACCGTACCCAGGTCAGCCGTAAAGCCGTCGACGCTGCTGCGCAAAGTGGCCGTATTGGGGCCGGTGCCCGAGCTGCGAACGACAACCCCCACGCTCGTCACCGAGGCGATGCTGCCGGCTAATACCGGGAGCGTAAATTCATAATAATCGTTGTTGGCGATCGCATCGGCCAGCGTGGTCGGCGTAGCGGAAGCAAACCAACCGGAAGCGCTGATGGAGCCTGCGGCAGATGACGCCGTAACGCCGGCGCCCCGACTCAACACCCCTGTGCCGATTCCGGCAGCTGAGGTTGTCGCATTATTGGAAACCTGATTGCCGGGTTGCCCGTTGAGGTCCCAGGCTTCCATTTGAGCAAAGGCGACGAATTGCGCGCAAACGGAAAGAAGCAGCAGTAAAATTCTTTTCATGACGATTATTTAGCAAAAAATATAAACAACACAATGCCCCGGACAGCGTAACTGTCGGCGCATGAACCAAATCGCATCCTGGGACGATGACTACCTGGTTGCAAGAAAATCCTGACTTTTTGTAAATATTCTGCCGGTTGAATATCAGGCGGCAGAGAAAAGGAAGGAAAGTCAAATGCAGGAAACCAAATAAGTCATGAGATTATTAAAAATCGGATTATAAAAGACGAAAGCAAAAGTAAGGCCAAGAGATGGAATGCCGGCGGGTATTTTTGGAAATGTCGGAAAAATTAATGTGTAAAAAGAAAACCGCCCCGTCCCGAGTAATCGGAACGAGGCGGCCTCTATCATCATGCGATCAACTTGACCGCATTACTTGGTCTGAATCATCTTCTTAACGGCACTGTCGTTAGCCGTTTCGAGTTTGTAGTACAGTAACCCTGTGGTGTTCACAATCGAGCGTTCCAGCGCAATGGCGTTGTAGCCTTTGGTGAAGTCGCCTGTTTGTGTGAACAGGGTGCGACCCGTTTCGTCGAAGATCGTCAGGGTAGCTGCTGCTGCCTCAGGCAGGTAGAAGCCGATCTGCGTCTTGGTCATCCACGGGTTCGGTTGGTTCTGATACAACTCGAAGCCTAAGCCAGTGATCGTTGAGCCATTCTGACCGTTGAAGCGCAGGCCGACGGCTTGGCGTTCGCGGTTCAGGTTGTAAGCTTCAGCCTTCGTGATACGGCTCGAAACCGTCAGCATTTCGCTCAGCGAACCGGCAGCCTTCGCGCGGAAGGTAACCGAGAACTCACCAACGGCGTGTTCGTTGTCGAACGAAGTCGTCAGGGCGTGCTCGCTATTGAAGATACCGAAGTTCTCCAGTTTCATATCAGCGCCGGCTGTTACATCGGCTACTTCCAGGTTCGGGAAGAACAGTGTGAACTGATAGCCCATCACACGTTCGGTGGCTTTGAAGTTCACCGTGAAGGTTTCGCCGGCTTTCACCGAGCGTTCTTGTACGTCGAACAACAGAGTACCGTCGGTACGATCTTCTATACTTGTCAGGCTGCTCGTCACAGCGTTGTTGTTTACGTCACCCACTTTCACCGCTACGAAGTCTTCGTCCACCATGCTGATTTGCATGTCGGCGATTTGTTTCGTTTCCGGGAAAATTTGCTCGAACGGATTGTTCGGGTTCGGGAAGCTGTAAACACCATCCACAAAGCGCCAGGACGTGTTGTTCGGCAGCTCGGTGTAGATACCCAGGATCAGTTTACGCAACTCAACGATGTCGAACGTCGTGATCGAGCGGCTGTTGTTAGCATCCGCAGCAATCATTTTGTACGGCGTGGTGAGCGGCTCCAGACCCAGGATGTGCTTGTTGATGAGCACCAAGTCGAAGGTAGATACGCCATTGAGCGGGTCGTTGTCTTTCGTCGGTGTTACCGTGTAGTCGCCTAAGAACGGTACGCCGTTGAATTCGAATTGACCGTTGTTGTCCGAGAAGTCGAACATAGTCGTCGGCGGCAGTGCATTGCTGGAACCATCCAGTTCAACATTTGCATCTTCCAGACCATTGTTCATCTCCGTTTTCAGCGCACCTGCAACCGTACCGGAGTTACCGTCGCAAATGCCGGCGTTGTCCTGAACGATCACATAGGTTTCGCAGTAGTCGGCATTGCCGGCTTTATCTATGGACCACAACTCAACGAGTTGCGTACCCAGTTCGTCGCAAGTAAAGGTTACGCTCGTTTGCGGCGTGCCATCGGGGTTGGTCGGGAAGCCCGTACCCGTACCCGATTTACGAATAGCGATTACCAGTTGGCTGGAAGGCGTGCAGTTGTCTTCCGTGTATTGCAGGAAGTCGGAAGCCCAAAGTGCGATCATCTTGGTCGGCATGATATTTACGCTCAGGCCGTTGAGACAAACCACCGTCGGTTTCTTGCAGTCTTTCACCACGAAGGTGTATTCGCAGATCGTTTCGTTGCCGCAACCGTCTTCTACAAACCATTTGATCTTGTGCGTGCCGTAAGGCAGTTCCGGAATCACGTAGTTTGCTTGTTGTTGCTGCGTATTCCAGCGTACCGAAGCAGTTTTGCTCGTACCGCTGATCGACGTTTGGATCGCGAAGCCATACTTCTGGTTCGGCAGTACCGGACGACCGTCAAAGTTGCGGATCGTGCCGCCCGAGTAGTTCGGGTTACCGCCGTTACCAAACGGTACGGCATTCCAGCCCAAACCAGCGATACCGGTGTTGATGCTGTTAATCACCGTTTCCATGTTGCCGTCGCCGTCGAGGTCGAGGAACAACAGGTAGTGGATGTTAACCGCAGCGCCGGAGCACAAGTCAGTAGCCGTGATCGTCAGATCGGTCGGCGCTTCGCACAGGTCGTGGCTGTTGATGGAATTGTCGTACCAGTACGAGGCATTCCACAGCAGCGGATCGTTCGGCGTCAGGTCGCATACTTCGACCGGGCTGGCCGGGCAGTTTGCAACAATCGGATCCTGTGTATCAATCACCTTGATGATCTGCTTGTATTTGTAGCAGTTCGCGTTAGCGTCCCAGAAGATCGAGTAGTTCGTCGGCGTCTGGCCCGGGTTGATGGCGACCACCGTTGGAGCCCAGGGAGCCGGTGTGCCGGCAGGCGACACAATCGGGCCCGGCAAGTTCGACGGGTGATTCACAATCGAGTTCGGGTTCGGGTTCGGCACTTCGATACATCCTGCGTTCGGGTTGTACGTGCACCAGTTGATGATGGTCCACGTCCGTTCGATTTTGTAGCAAGCATCCGGTACTACCGTGAATACTTCATCTTCGTGCGATACGCCCAAGAGTTCGCAATCTTCACCGAAGAAGGTAGGTTCGCCGTAGTTACCCGTACCGTCGCATACCGTTACGATAACATCGTTCGGGAAGCGTACGAAGTAATCCTGTTCGTAGTTCACCAGGATACGTTGTGTGCAGGTGCTCGATTGACCACCGCAGTCGATGGCGCGGAACGTCCGCGTGATCGTGCCTTTGTTACACACCGTGTCGAACAGACCGAGGTTGTTCGTCACCGTAATCGTATCTAAGCAGCAGTTATCCACAGCAGTGGCGAAACCGTAAGCCCAGAGGCTGGGATCGAAGTTTTCGCAAGATACCGTGGTGTGGGCCGGAGCCGTGCAGATCGGTTTGATCTTGTCTTCAACAAACACCTGAACCATGCAGTCATTCCAGTGACCGAGGCCGTAGTCTAAGTCTACGGCGCCTGATTGTGCCGGGAAGTCATACACACGGAAGACGACAAGAACCGTATCGTTAATATCGTCGCAGCAGAACTTGACCTGATCGTAGAAGAAGTCGTTATCCTGACAGTCGTTATCGTTCATACGGCGAGCCTTGAAGGACACCGGATTGCACAAGTCATACGAACCGTCGTCGAATGTCGAAGCATTTACGAAGGCCATTCCGTCGCCGCCGAGTGCTACCTGAGTAAACTCGTCGCATACGGAGATCGGCGGGATTTGGTCTTCAACCGTCATTTTGAACGTGCAGTTGGAGATATTACCGCAAGCGTCAATAGCCGTGTAAGTCACCGTGTACACACCGCGCGGCAGGCATTGCGAGAAGCCAAACACGCCCAATGTATCCGGGTGCCACAGGTTGTTGCCCGGGAAGTTGCTCAAGCCACCGAAGCCTTCGTGAATCACGAGATTACCCGTGGCTTCATCGATACCCACGATTTTGTAGGTAAGGCTGGTTACGTAAGAGCAGGATTCCGTGATGATCACGTCCGGCAGCGGCGCAGTAGCGCAGCAAGAGAACGGATCCGTGCTAACCGTAACATCAATCGGGCAATCGAACACCGGAGCTTTGAAGTCCGTTACTTTGATCACCTGAGCATGTTCAACTGGGTTGCCAGGTCCGACCGGGAGGCACATATTGCGTACTTTCCAGGTGCGGATAATTTCGTAGCTACCCGTGCAGAGGTCGTAGTATTCGTCTGTTTTGCTGATCGAAGCCATGCAAAGACCACCTGTTCCAATCGGCGAGCCGTTGATCGTCGGGGTACCCGTTACGTTCGGATCGGTGCTGCCGACAACGTCGCAGCTGATCGTTACGTCATTCGGGAAATCAACGTCAGCGAGGTCGAACGCTTTAACCGTGATCGTTTGCGAGCAAGTCGACTGGTTACCGGAGCCGTCCGTTACCAACCAGGTGCGGATAATTTGCGCACGCGGGTTAGAGCAAGAGCCGAAGTCGGTGTAGTCGTCCGTATCAACAGATGTTACTGTCGGATGGCAGTCGGAGATCAACACATTGCCTGTGAAGGAAGGGCTGGTCGGGTCGCTGCAATTGATCGTAATGTTGGACGGGCAGGTAAGTTTCGGCGGTTCTTTGTCTTCCACCTTGATCTGGCCCCAGCAAACGTTGCCGCTGATGGCGTGTACAAGGCTGTAGTTCAGGAACTTGCCGATATGAGTGTAGTCAACGCGGTTCGGCGGCGTAAAGGTGTGCGTACCGTTCGGGTATGTCAGCACCACCGAGTAGTCGTCGAAGCAGCCGTAAGAGCCTTCCAGTACATCGTCGGGTTCAACTACGAATACGCAGTCGCCACCGTCGTTGTGGATGGAAACGTAAACCAGGTCGTTACACACCACCACCGGTGGGGTATCCGTGATCTGTACGATCTTCGTGATTTTCTGTTGGCAACCCGGATCAGCCAACGCCTGAGCGTCGGTTCCGCCGACCAATTGACCATTGATCACTAAGTTCGTCGTAGCGGTACCGGCATCGAACGTAGCCATTACCGTGTGGAAACCGATGCCCAATGCCGCGGGATTGAAGATCGTGGTAGCCACGCCGTTCACCATGACATTGATCACGTTACCTTGTGCATTGTTGTATTCGCCTACCAGAATGGTAAACGGCTCTGTGCTCAAGCAGAACGGATCGTTCAGATTGATGAAGTAAGGCGACGGATAGTAGCCTTTGTTGCTGATGGTGTTCGTTTGATTCAGGTTGTTCGTGATCGTGATCGAGTAACCGATCGCGTCAACGTGAACACCTTTAAACGTGTAGTACACCATCTCGTCGGCTTCATCTGTCTGGCCGTCACCATCGTTGTCGATGCCGTCGGCTGTGCCCATCGTAAACGGAGCATTGCTCGGAAGCGCTGTCGGTGCAGCCGGCGGAGCCGGGCTGGTAGCGGAGTACAAGCCAGTGCTGGATTGTACCGTCCACGTTTGCATCGCAAGCGATTTCACCGTGATCAGGTCTTCGAATTGACCGTTATCAAGCGTCGTCGCATTGTTTTTGCAATTCGTCTTAACAGCAATCTGCGGTGTGCAAGGACCGATACCTTCCAGTACCGTTACCGTTGCCGTGCAGGTTGCGCTATTGCCGCACTCATCCGTTACCGTCAGGGTTACCACGTTGGCGCCCAAGTTAGCGCAAGTGAATGCGCTCGGCGTTACAGTAAACGTCAGGTCGGCAGGAGCCGAACAGTTATCAAAGCTGCCGTTGTTGATCTGGCCGGCCGTTACGGTTGCATTGCCGAATTTATCCAGCGTAACCGTTGCGTTTTTGCAAATCGCCGTCGGGGCTTTCGTATCGCGTACCGTCACGATCTGGGTGTGGATCAACTGGTTTCCAGCTTGGTCGGTCACCGTCCAGGTACGGGTCAGCGTGTAGTTAAATTTGCAGTTGCCGTTCGTGCGAACTTCGGTGAAGTTGATCACCAGCAGGTTCGACGGGGTGCAGTTATCATGTACGTCGTCGGTCGTCAGTACGAACGGCGCCGGTACGTTATCACATTCCACCGTTACATCGGCCGGCATCAGGATGTCGGCGTCAAATTCCGGATTCTGCGTATCCATTACCATCACCACGAAGGAGCAGAAGGATACATTGCCGGCAGCGTCAGTAGCAGTAAATGCCACCGTGTAAGTACCAACCGGTACTACCGAACCGGCAAGCGGGCCGGCGGTTTGTACTACCGTCGGGATGCTGCAATTATCAGTAGCAACCGGAGTCGACCAGTTGATCTTGGCCGAGCACTTGTCCGGGTCGTTGCCGAATACCAGCGGGCCGACCGGGCAGTTCAGGAAGATCGGGTCTTCCGTATCGATCACCGTTACCGTTTGTGTGCAGGTAGCAGAGTTGCCGCATTGGTCGATAATCCGGTAGGTGCGGGTGTAAACGTTACCGTTCTGCGTTTCGCTGAACAGACCGAACGAATTCACATTCAGGCCGCAGTTGTCGGAGGCTGAGCCACCGGCAGCTTCAAATTCGATCAGGTTTGCATACGGCGGGTGTTCGCCAGGCGAGCACTGCGCAAACAGCGGAGCGGGGCAGCTCATCACCGGAGCGACGTCGTCGTTCACGTTAATGGTCTGTACGAATTGCGTTGCGTTGCCGCAGGCATCCGTAGCCGTCCAGGTACGAACCAGTTGGAATTTGTTCAGGCAGGAACCAGGTACTTGTACTTCTGTGAAGTCAACATCAACCAAGGCAGCGCAATTGTCGGTAGCCGTTACGCCGGTGACCGGAGCCGGTACATCGACAGCGCAGGTTACGTTCACGCTGATATCAGCCGGCGTGCCAACCAGTTGCGGGGCTTCCGTATCCGGAACCACCGTGATTGTCGAAGTCGCCGTGGCCGTGTTGCCGCAAGCATCCGTCGACGTCCAGGTTACCGTCAGGGTACCACCCACACATACATTGAGGGTCGTGATGTCAAAGTTATAAGTCAGTTCCGGATCCGTATCGCAATTGTCGGAAGCACCGGCGCTTTCCAGCCAGTTCAGTACAGTTGCGCTCGGGTCGGAAATCGGACCGAGGTCGTCACAATCCAGCGTCAGCGGAGCAGGAGCCGTTACGATCGGGTCTTCCGTGTCCGGAACAACCGTGATCGTCGAGGTTGCCGTGCCCACGTTGCCGCAAGCGTCCGTAGCCGTCCAGGTCACCGTCAGGGTGCCGCCGACACATACGTCAAGCGTCGTCGCGTCGAAGTTGTAGGTCAAGGTCGGATCGGTATCGCAATTGTCCGTCGCCGTAGCGCTCGCCAGCCAGTTGCTGACCGTTGCACTCGGATCCGTCGTTTCGCTGATATCGCCGCAATCCAGCGTGATGCCGGCAGGCGCCGTTACGATCGGGTCTTCCGTGTCCGGTACAACCGTGATCGTCGAGGTAGCCGTGCCCACGTTGCCGCAAGCGTCCGTAGCCGTCCAGGTCACCGTCAGGGTGCCGCCTACACACACGTCAAGCGTCGTAACGTTGAAGTTGTAGGTCAGTTCCGGATCGGTATCGCAGTTATCCGTCGCCGTGGCAGAAGCCAGCCAGTTGGTAACGGTTGCGCTCGGGTCAGTCGTTTCGCTGATATCGCCGCAGTCCAGCGTGATGCCGGCAGGCGCCGTTACGATCGGGTCTTCCGTGTCCGGAACAACCGTGATCGTCTGCGTTTTCGTCGTGTTGTTGCCGCAAGCATCGTTAGCCGTCCAGGTCACCGTGATGGTGTACGTAGCCGGAGCGCAGATGTTCAACATCGAAATATCAAAGTCGTAAGCCAGTTCCGGATCGGTATCGCAGTTGTCCGTTGCCGAAGCGGCGCCGAGCCAGTCAGCGATTTGAGCCGACGGATCAACCGTTTCGTTGATGTCACCGCAATCCAGCACCAGCGGAGCCGGTACCGTGATCGACGGTTTTTCCGTATCCGGTACTACCGTGATCGTCTGCGTTTTCGTCGTGTTGTTGCCGCAAGCATCGTTAGCCGTC
>CAUJEY010000005.1 GCA_963169325.1 Bacteroidota bacterium | reverse complement strand
GTACGAAAAACTCGGCTCGACGCACACGGCGCTGGGCAATTTGCCGCAGGCCTTGACTTATTTTGAACAGTACAATCAGTTGGAAAAAGAACTGCACGAAGCCTATCCTACAAACGTGGCGTTCAAAAACGGCTTGGCCATTTCGTACGAAAAACTCGGCTCGACGCACACGGCGCTGGGCAATTTGCCGCAGGCCTTGACTTATTTTGAACAGTACAATCAGTTGGAAAAAGAACTGCACGAAGCCTATCCTACAAACGTGGCGTTCAAAAACGGCTTGGCCAGTTCGTATTTGTTCTTAGGACAGTTCTTCAGAGACCAGAAAAATGACCCCGAAGGTGCGAAAGCGTATATCCGCAAGGGGTATGAACTGTATGCCGAACTCGTGCGTGATTTTCCCGACCATGTGGCTTTTCGTGGGAATTACGAGTGGGCAAAAAATGCCTTGGGCGAGTGAGGTGTGGCATAGTGTCGGGGCGACTTCAAGTCACCCCGACACTACAAGCACACCTCCTGCCACGCCCACACCTGGTACTCGCTGCGCTTTTGTGATTGGGCGCCGGCGTACACCCATATCTTCCTGTTGCTGAGCGTACCGGCCAATTCTCCGACCGCATCCAGATTTTCGCCCGGCTGTTAAAGCACAGATTTTTTTCAAGACAGATGTATCAAGTTCAGCTACCGAAATCTGAAAGGTTGCGTTCATTGAGTCAATTTTTTTTGATGGAGGTTGCTGTTTGTTTGCTTCTAAAAGCGCTGCAATTTTTTAGACAAATTTAGGTGTTTTGATTTGACAACTGCCCTGTTTTCTCAACCAATCCAACTCCGACAGATTGGGCAGTTCGGTAAGTCCGCAGTTGCCGAGGTCGAGGGTTCCGGTGCGTTCGCGTTTTTCGCGTTCGATAAGTTGTTGGGCGAGTTCGGACATGGTCGGGTGTGGTATTTGGTAAAAAACGGCGGTGGCCGCGCAGGCAAATGTAAGGCTCTTCACCCCTCTCCCAGCACCAGCACGGTACTTCCGGTGCTGTCTCGCAGCGTCACCTGGCTCGGCGAATCTTCGATCCTCAGCGGCGATTTTTGCAGGTGTTGGTGAAAGTAAGATTCGTACTCCATCTTTTCTTTTTCTGCGCAGGCCCGTTTGGTGCCCGCAACCTGGCTGATGTACAATAGATTCCCTTCTATTTTGTACGTCCCGCTGAAGTTGTTGCAACCGGAATTTCCGCTCAGCTTCCCGTCGGGGTGGAATTGCATGGTTTGCCGGGGCGCGTCGGCGGCGAAGTGTACGCCGCCGTTCATGGTGAGGCCGGCGACCACAAAATTCCGTCCGGTGAGGTGCTCCGAAGGCGTTTGCTGCTGAAATGTGAAAACCACGCCCTTGCCGGCAAACAGGCGGAGTTGATTGCCGCTCCGGCGGAAGGTGCCCACCGTCTGGAGCAGTTTGGAAAGGGCGGATTCGTACTCCATGCCCGTGCAGGCCATCAGGGTGCTGGGTCCCGACTTGATCGTCATGGAATCCTGCCGGACACGCAGTTCGCCGCCGATGTGGTTGCAGCCCGCGTACAGATAATATTTCTGTTCAGAAAGGACCATGTATGTCCCCTTCTTAACGCCGACATTGTTGCCTTCCACTTGCTGTAGTATCCAGAGTCCGGTGGGGTCGGCATCAGTTTTTTCTGTATCCGGCAGTATATTTTCGGCAGCGCCGGCGCCCGGGTCGGGTTTCGCTAGTTTTGGATGGCACTGTATCGTGGTGATAAGCAGGGTACTCAGAAGCAGGACATGGAGAATGGTTCGCATGATTTTGGTTGTGATTTGTGATGAGAAATCTGATTACTGCGGGGTAGCCACTTCCAGCATTTTCAGGCCCCTCGTTTCCAGAATATACTGCAAAGTATCGGAAGTGTTCGGAGTCTAAAGAACCGGTAAAAAAGGACTTTCCCAGAATTCGGCGTTTTGAAACCGAATATTCAACTCCTCCGCTTCCGGGAACACACCAAGCAGGGCTCAAGTTCAAAATATCCTGCCGTGCCTCCGGGAATCCAAGCAGCCTTCACCGTGCCGATAGACACCATCTGAGCCCTGCAGGCTTTTTATTTTGCCCGGATTCCGGTAACTAAAAACTGCGCGGACTATTATTTACAGGTGTTGCCGGGAATGCAGGCATTTGTCGCTAACACAACACTTTTGTTCAGCGAACCGCCAACATCTTCCGCACTACGCTCCCTTCTCCCGTCACCAATTCCGCAAACAGCACACCGCTAACCCCTTCCAGCCGCAGCGTTTCCTGCTGCCTGCCAGCGGCGTAGGTTTTCTTTTGGGAAAACAACAGCTGCCCGGCAGCATCGCTGATGCGCAATTCTGCCTCGCCCGCTTCCGGTAGCACAAAACGGAGCGTGGTGACCTCGATAAACGGGTTCGGTTGGTTTGTCAGCGACAACGCGGACGCACCAAACGCCGGCTCCGTACCCGTCGAGGCCGAATACCGCAGTTTCACACCCGACTCCGCGTATTTACTGTTGTAGACATACCCCGGCAACGCCTCCTCATTCAATTGCAGCACCTCGCTCAACCGCGCGCCGCTTTCCATGGCTTTAAACCGCAGGCGGAACACCGGCGCAGCTTCGCTCAGCATCAGGCTTGATGCCTGTGACCACACCACGCGGATTTCGCCTTCGGCAATGTTGAACGTCCCGAAATTTTCCAAAGACAGGGGCAATCCCGTCCTCGGTTCAATCTCCACCAATTGCAACTGCACCGGATCGAAGTACAAGGCAAACTGGAAGGAATTGAGGTCGTCCAACTGATCGGCCTGAAATTCGGCTACGACTTCCGTACCGGCTTCCAACACCCGGTCCTGTACCCGCAGCATCAATGGTTCGCCGGCGCCGAAGTTGGCCGGGTTAGCCCAGGTGCTTGCGACGTCGCCCAATTTGATGCCGTAAAAATCCTGACCCGTAACCGGGCCGTTTACACCGGTGAGCGTGATTTTTTCCGGAAAGCCCCAGGGCGTATTGGGATTCGGGAAGGTGTATGCCTCCGGTACAAAACGCCAGGAGGTTTTGAAAATAGCATTGGCCTGCGGACTGCCCTGCAACACCTGGGTAATCAGCGAAGCATCGAGGGTCGTAATCGAGTTGCTTTTGTTCACGTCGGCGGCGATACGTTTGAAGGGCGCCGGCAACAGGTTGGCGTTTGTCACGTGTTGCTGGATCGCCGTCACGTCGGCGCTGGTCAGGCCGTTGGTTTTGTTGGTGTTTTTGGTGGGCGTTACGGTGAAGTTAGCGCCGGAAGTTATGGTAAATGAGTACGTTCCGTTTGCAGCAGTAGTAACAGCTTCGCTCTGGTCGCCGCCGAGGGCGACGATGGCGTTGCCCACGCCGGTAACGTTGTCGTTTTCCCAGATGAGTTTGCCGCTTACGGTGGTAATGGTGCTTTCCCCTAAGGCCAGCAGCGTACAGTAGGGTTCTTCGCCATCTTCGTTGTTCAAATGTTTGATTGCCGTATAGGCCGATCCGGCCGGGTCGTATTCGAATACCACGCCGCCGAAATAGTCCCCGCCATAGGTAGCCGTTCCGTAAAACTTGCCGTTCACTTCGATAAGACTACCGTAAGGCTCGCTACCGGTAGCGTGGTCAAAGTGGTGCAAGGGAGTATAAGCGCCGCCGCCCGAGGGATCGTATTCAAACAAAACGCCAGCATCATTATTGCCACCGAAACGTGTCGCGCCGTAAAATTTGCCGCCCGATGCGAGTAGTGTGCCGTAAGGCTCGGAGCCGTTCGTATAATCAAAATGATGCAACACGGTGTATATGCCGCCCCCCGAGGGAGCGTATTCGAACAGTACACCCTTCCCAAAATCGCCGCCTTCAATCGTCGTCCCGTAAAACTTTCCACCCACTTCTATCAGGCTGCCGTAGAGGCTGGCCCCATTCGTTTCGTCAAAATGATGCAACACCGTGTAGGTGCCGCCTCCTGAGGGATCGTATTCGAACAAAACGCCAAATTCAAAATCGCCACCGTTCCGAGCCGTCCCATAAAATTTGCCCCCCGACTCTATCAGATGGCAATAAGGGCTGGAGCCGTTCAGATAATCAAAATGATGTAACACCGTATAGGTGCCATCCCCTGCAGGGTCGTACACAAACAAAGTGCCCTCATCGTCATTGCCGCCGTCCCGTGTTGTTCCATAAAACTTGCCGCCCGACTCGGTCAGGCCGCCATAGGGGCTTTCCCCATTATCCTCATCGAAATGATGCAATATTGTGTAGGTGCCATCGCCGGCTGGGTCATATTCGAAGATTAACCCGGCATTGAATGTGCCGCCGTTTCGTGCCGTTCCGTAGAGTTTGCCGCCCGACTCGATCAGCCGCCCCCGGAAAGCATCCCCAAGCAGGTCTTTTTCAAACTCCACCAGTACAGTATAACCGTTAGTCGTGGTGTCATATTCGAACAGCACTCCCATTTCTGCTGCGCCCCCCTCACTGGTCATGCCATAAAACTTGCCGTCCGACTCCATCAGACTACCACGCGGTAAAGCGCCGCTGTCGAACTCAAAGCTGTACAGTACCGTGTGTGTACCTCCCCCCGATGGGTCATATTCGAACAACACACCATTGCCATTGGCGCCGCCGCCAACGGTCATTCCGTAAAACTTACCGCCCGATTCAATCAGGTTGCCAAGAGGTTCTACTCCGCTGTCAAAGTCAAAATTATGCAACACCGTATAGGTGCCGCTGCCCGCAGGATCAAATTCGTAAACAACCCCAGGGCCTAGAAACTGGAGGGCCATACCGTAAAACTTGCCCCCCGACTCGAGCAAGCTGCCACTGGACGAACTGCCGTTGACGCCATCAAAGTTGTGCAATACGGTGTAGGTGTTGTTGGACAGGTCGAACTCGTAAATCACTCCGACATCCGATACACCACCGCCATAGGTCACGCCGTAAATCTTGCCGCCCGACTCTATCGGGGTGGCATAGGGAAAACTGCCGTTGCCGTATTGAAATTCGTGCAGCACGGTGTACATGTCGTTGGAAGGGTCAAACTCGAAGAGTACACCGACTAGCCCAGAACCGCCATACGAGGTTGTTCCGTAAAACTTGCCATCCAATTCAATCAGCGAACCTAAGGAGTTGCTGCCCGTAGCGGGATCAAAATCATGCAAGACGTTGTACGAACCCGCTCCGGCGGGATCGTATTCAAACAAAACACCGTTTCCTAAAGCGCCACCGCCCGAGGTCATTCCGTAGAGTTTGCCGCCCGATTCGATCAGCGAACCAAAGGGGTTACCGCCCGTGGCGTCATAGTCAAAGGAATGAAGTACGGTGTAGCTGCCGTTGGCCGGATCGTATTCGAACAGAACTCCTTCATCCTCATCCCCGCCGTTATTGGTTAATCCGTAAAATTTGCCGTTTGTGGCTTTTAAGGGGGTGGTGTACTGCGGGTTCCGCCCTTCGATACCGGGAGGCGCAAAAGCATTGAAGTCCGAGCCGTCGGTGTTCAGGTTGAATATGGAGCCAAAACCCGCCCCGTTACCAGAAGCAAGGCCCCAGAGTTTGACTTGGGCATTCAGGTGGCCTACGGCAAGAAGCAGAGCGAATACGCTCGCCGTCAAGTAACGGATTGTCGGCAAAACAGCCGCTCTCTCAAAGTCGCTTTGCCGCACAACGGCCAAAAATTGCAATCTGAATGATGGAGCAGCGTAAAATGCTACACTTGGGAATTTGATCATTTTCATCTCCGAAATTTTTTTTTGTGAAAAATCAGATTTTTAAAAAGTCGCCTCCGAAGTGGGCGGACTGGGGGAGGGACCCTTCAGCCCGCCCGTTCGGAGATAAACTATTTTGAATTCGGAGGCAAAAATGCGGGTGGGATGCTCCGGCGGCCTTTCACTATTCTGGCAAAGGCTTGGACTATTCTGGCAAATGCCAGAAAGGTGTCTTTATTCTGGCGCGGGCTTGAATTATTTTGGTATTTCGAATTTAAAATATTGAACATCAATAAAAAAGCGGTGGCGCGACTCAATGTCGTGCCACCGCCTGGATATCCGTTCTTCAGATGTTCACTGACACACATACCCTCCATCCGCGCTCACCAAACTGCCCGTCATGAACGAGTTTTCATCCGACAAGAGGAAGGCGACCACCGCCGCGATTTCCTCGGGCCGGCCGATGCGGCCCATCGGCTGAATGGAATTGAGGGAGTGAAGCACCTCGGCTTCGTTGGCGGCGTTCAACGTTGAGTAGCGTTTCACCGCCTTGTGTAGCAGCGGCGTGTCAATGGTGCCGGGGCAAATACAATTCACCCGGATGCCGTGCGGCGCGTAGTCAATCGCCGTGCTTTTGGTCAGTTGGCCGATAGCGCCTTTCGTGAGGCCGTAGACCGAACTTTGCGCTTTGCCTACCCACGACTGGTCGGAGCCCATGAGCACAATACTGCCTTTTTGTTGCGCTTTCATGTGGGGCAACACCGATTTTACCAGGTAAAAAGTTCCCACGATGTTGGTGTTCAACACGTTGTCGAACTCCTCGTCGCTCGTTTCTTCCATGCTGGCAAAAAGATGAATCCCTGCATTGGCAAAAAGAAAATCAATCCTTTGTTCGCGATTAAATACGTCATCCACGGCGGCTTTGATAGCGTGGCGGTCGCGCACGTCGCAGCGGATGAAATACGGAGAGCCGTCGGCTGCTGTAATGTCGAGGTTGTAAACACGGCATCCGTTGGATTCGAGCAAGTCTTTCGTGGCTTTTCCGATGCCGGTGCTCGCGCCGGTGATGATGGCGACTTTGTCGTTCCAGTTCATGTTGTCAGGTGTTTTAAATTCGGGAGCAAAAATGCGGGATTAAACCTGCGTTCCACTTTTGATTTTTACATTTTGACTTCTATTCCACCAGCACAACCCGCTTCGACACTACCCCGCTCGCGCTCTGTACACTAACGATGTACATCCCTGCCGCAGCACCCGCTTCGCGCAAACTGACGGACCGTTTCAATTCCGTCACCGCTGTTATACGGTTTTTCCAAACCAACTGTCCGAATTCACCGTATATCGAAACGGTCACCGCCTCGCCGGCAAAATCGCTCAGGTCGATGCGGATATGGTCGGTCGTCGGATTGGGGTAGAGTTTAAAGTTCGAAGTTTGAAGTTTAAAGTTCGAAGTTTGAAGTTCGAAGTTTGAACTTTGAAGTTTGGAATTTGATCCCGAGTCCTCGGGATTTAGTTCCGGGCGTTTGTCGTGCACTTCAAACTTTGAACTTTGAACTTCGAACACATTCAACACCGAAATCACCTGCGTTTGGGTGCGCACATTGCCGCAATCGTCGGCTGTTTCCCAGGTACGCGTCACGGTATAAGGGCAATCGGGTCCGTCGTTTTCTTCGCCCAGGTAAGTCACCGAAGCCTGATTGTCGCAGTTATCCTGCGCCGATACAGCCGGTACGCCGGGCATTGCTTCGCCGCAGGAAAGGGTCACATTGGCCGGTGCATTGGTGAATACGGGCGCCTGGGTATCCATGATGGTAATCGTCTGGCTTGCGGTGACAGCGTTCCCGCACTCGTCGTGTGCGCGCCAGCTGCGGGTGATGGCGTATTCCTGCGGGCAGTCGCCGGCCGTGGAGGTTTGTCCCAGGAAGGTGATTTGTACGTATCCGGTACAGGCATCCGTGGCCGTAGCGTTGCCGATAGGCGGCACCAGGTCGCTACATTGAATGGTGACGTTGCCGGGCACATTCGTGAACGTGGGCGCCTGGGTATCTTGTATGGTAATGGTTTGAGTAGCAACTGTGGAGTTTCCGCAGTTGTCGGTGGCATTCCAGGTGCGGAACAACTGATAACTGTTTTGGCAGGTGGCATTTCCGGAACTTTGACCTAAGTAAACAACGGCCACATCGGCATCGCAGTTGTCAGTAGCCGTGGCATTACCCGGCGACGGCAAAGTGTCGGAACACTGAATCGTCAGGTTTTGCGGCACGGCAGTGAAAACCGGTTTTTCCGTATCCCGTACGGTGATTTTTTGCGTAGCGGTTCGGGTGTTGCCGCAGTTGTCGGTGGCGGTCCACTTCCGGGTAAGCGTGTAGGTATCGGTGCAGGCGCCGTTGGTGCGGGTTGCGCCATTGTAGGCGATGGTCACGGTGTCGGCGCAGTTGTCGGTTGCTACCGGGATGCCCACAGCGGGCAGATTGTAGCATTGTACGGTAATATTTGCCGGCACGGCGGTAAAATTGGGTTTTTGCGTATCCGACACGGTGATGCGCTGCGTGGCGGTTTGGGTGTTGCCGCAGGCGTCGGTGGCGGTCCACTTCCGGGTAAGGGTGTAGCGGTCGGTGCAGAGGACGAGGGACACCGTTTGGCCGTCGTAGGTGATGGTTACCGGTCCGCCGCAGCCGTCGGTGGCGGTGGGGTTGCCTACAGCGGGTATTTGGTGGCACTGCACGCTGACATGGGCCGGCACCGATGAGAAGTTGGGCGCTACGTTGTCGAACACGGTGATGACCTGCGCGCAAGTGACGCTGTTGCCCGATGCATCGGTGGCGCGGTAGGTACGGGTCACGGTTTTGCGGTTGGTGCAGGTTTGGTTGCTGGTTGCGTCGCTGAGGTGGGTTTTGGCGGGCGCACCGCAGTTGTCAGAGGCCATGACTGCGGCGAGGTTGACGGCAGGCATTTGGCCGGCGCAGGTGACGGTGACGGGGTTAGAGCAGGTGATGGTCGGCAGCGTATTGTCCTGCACGGTCACGGTGGCCGTGCAGGTATTGGTGTTGCCGTTGCCGTCGTTTACGGTCAGCGTCACGGTGTTCGGCCCGAGGTTGGCGCAGGTGAAACTGTTAGGCGATACGTTTTGCAGGTTTACCGCGCCACAGTTGTCGGAGCCGTTATTGAACACATCGGCGGGCGCAATGGAGGTTGCACCACCCGAATTTAGGCTCACGGTGTGGTTTTTACAGGTGGCTAATGGCGGCGTATTGTCCTGTACCGTCACGGTGGCCGTGCAGGTATTGGTGTTGCCGTTGCCGTCGTTTACGGTCAGCGTCACGGTGTTCGGCCCGAGGTTGGCGCAGGTGAAACTGTTAGGCGATACGTTTTGCAGGTTCACCTCGCCACAGTTGTCGGAGCCGTTATTGAACACATCGGCGGGCGCAATGGAGGCTGCACCGCCCGAATTCAGGCTCGCGGTGTGGTTTTTACAGGTGACCATAGGCAGTGTATTGTCCTGTACCGTCACGGTGGCCGTGCAGGTATTGGTGTTGCCGTTGCCGTCGTTTACGGTCAGCGTCACGGCGTTCGGCCCGAGGTTGGCGCAGGCGAAACTGTTGGGCGATACACTTTGCAGGTGTACACTGCCGCAATTGTCCGAACCCGATTGGAATACGGCAGCGGGCGCAATGCCGGCAGTGCCGGCACTGGAAAGTTCCACCGACGCATTTTTGCATACGACCGACGGTGGCGTGTTTTCGCGTACGATGATGGATACGGAGCAAGAACCGGAGTTGCTACTTTCGTCAGTTGCCACTAACAATACTGTAGTCTGGCCGATGTCGGAACAATCAAACGTACTGGGATAAACCGCTGTCGGGGTAACCGTCCCGCAATTATCCGTGCCGCTTTGGAAAACGTCGGCCGGCGAAATGGTGGCCGTATTCGATCCGGAAAGTATGACTTCCAGACCCTTGCAGGTGACGTTCGGCTTGGTAACATCACTGACGGCCACTGCAAAAGCGCAGGAAGTGGAGTTGCCGGCATTATCCTGCACGGTCAGGTCGACTATTATGTTCGCGGAGCCGGAATAGTTTGTCCCCGGATCAGGCGACTGGGTGATGCTCACCTCGCAGTTGTCGGAAACCGAGGCCAGGCCGGTGTAGTCGGGCAACGTTGCCGAGCAGTTGGGGCCGAGGGCCAGTGTTTGCACGGCCGGACAGGTAATCATCGGTACCTCGTTGTCGCCTGTAACCGCTTCGTACGCCCCCAAGTCTATTTGGGCGCCGCCGGGATAGATGTCCCGTTTGCGGATGTTGCCGTCGAGGTCATTGGCGGTGTTGTTGGCCGCGTCGTTGCCGGCATCAATGGCCGGCGAGCATGGCTGAAGGCGCAGGTTGCCGGCGGTGGTGGGGGCCTGGGTGTGATCGGGCTGATCCACGAACAGCGGGTCTGTATCCAGATTGCCCGTACCCGGGTAGCCGCCCTGCACGATGGAGTAAGTGATGACAGGGGTGGATAATTTATCTGAAACCTCGGTGTTATTCCCCCAGAAGATACAATTGCGCACCGTTGGGGAAGAGAAATAGTTCTCCATCCCACCGCCTGCACCACTGGCCTTATTGCCGGCGAAGCTGCAATTGGTGATGGTAGGAGCGGCTGAATTGTTATATATCCCGCCGCCCAAGATGGCGAAATTGCCCGAAAAGATGCAGTTGGTCACTGTGGTGGCGGAAGTTTCTGAGATAAACATCCCACCGCCTGCATCGGTAGAAGAATTGCCGGAAAAGACGCAATTGTTTACCAAGGAAGCGCCTAAAACGAATGCTATCCCGGCGCCGCTGTACACAGTCGTATTGTCTAAAAAGGAGCAATTGTTCACCGTTACAGAAGCGTCATAGTTGTACATCCCGCCACCGGTGTAGGCGTAATTTCCCGTAAAAACACAGTTCCGAATACTGGGCGAACTGGCATAGTTGTGCATTCCACCGCCTCTGTAATTTTGGCCTGACACCCAATCCGCCCGGCCGCCCGTGATGGTGAAGCCATCGAGGATGGCAGTAGCATTCAGGTTGTTTTCATAATTAAAAATGACATGATAGGAATTATCCAGGTCGTTGCCCACCGTGCCGATGTCGCCGCTGAGGATGGTCGGGTTGGCTGTCCAGTTGCGTTGGGCCAAGCTCGGGCTGCCTGCGGCAGGGAAGCCGCCGAGGATTTCCACGCCGTTTTTCATCACAAAAGCCACACTTCGGTCGTCGTTAGGTATCCCCGGGCCTTCATCGGGGAAATAGGTGCCTGCCGCTACCCATATCTGATCGCCCGACACCGCCGAGGCACGGGCTTTTTGCACGGTTTTGAACGCCTGTCCCCAACTATCGCCTGCGCCAGCATCGTTGCCTGTGGGTTTGACGTACCATATAGCCGCGTCAGCATT
>CAUJEY010000004.1 GCA_963169325.1 Bacteroidota bacterium | reverse complement strand
CCGTGAAAAATTCCCGCCGGATTAATAATCGTAACAAGTTACAAAAAACTACATTTGGCGCTGATTCAATACGTTGTAATCTATTTTAAATTCCGTCCACCGTCCACCGTCCACCGTCCACCGTCCACCGTCCACCGTCTTATGCGCTACCTCGCCGTTGATTTTTACCGGGGCCTAACGGTCGCTTTTATGATTATCGTCAATACCGCCGGTACCTGGGAGTATGTATATCCGCCGCTGCAACATGCGAATTGGCACGGTTGTACGCCCACCGACCTGGTATTTCCATCCTTCATGTTCATCATCGGCGTTTCAATGTGGTTTGCCTTTGGCAAATATGACCACAAATGGACGCCGGAACTGGGTCGGAAAATCCTGAGGCGTACCGTGTTGTTATTTGTTATCGGCCTTATTCTCAATAATTTCCCTTTTTTATGGAAAAACTGGGACACCTGGCGGATCATGGGCGTGCCGCAGCGACTGGCCCTGGGATATGGTATCGCATCCGTTTTGGCGCTTAACTTTAACCGCCGCACCCTGATTATATTGTCTGCCGCGTTTTTGCTCGGCTATTGGGCGCTGCTGTACCTTTTTGGGGTGCCCGGCGCCGATCCGTATGCCCTGGATTCCAATGCCGTGCTATTGCTCGACCGCTGGTTGTTTACGGATGCGCACCTGTATCATGGGGAGCGTATCGGCTTCGATCCGGAAGGTGTATTGAGTACCATTCCTTCGGTGGTTACGGTATTACTGGGTTGGTTTTGTGGTACGTTGTTGGGCGAGCGGTCAGAACAAAAAGACCTGTTGGTGCGCGATTTACTGTTATTTGGGCTGATTTGCGGCTTTGCCGGCTTGTTTTGGGACCTGTTTTTTCCCATCAATAAAAAACTGTGGACCAGTTCTTATGTCCTCTATGTCGGAGGGCTTTCCATTATCCTGCTGGCAGCCAGTGTTTGGTTGTTCGATGTAAAGGGCTGGCGGCGCGGTACCGGATTTTTCCTGGTTTTCGGCGCCAATGCCTTGTTTGCGTATGTGTTGTCGGAAGCAATGGTTATGCTTTGGCACGCCATATCCTGGGTAGGCGCCGACGGTAACCCGATCAGTTTGCAGCAATGGATTTACCAAACATTTTTTAAGCCCATCGAGGGGATGGAATTGAGTTCGTTTCTGTTTGCACTGGCCTATATGCTGTTGTGTTGGGCGATATGCCTGCCGTTGTATCGCCGGAAAATATTTATTAAATTGTGATTTAATGAAACACAGCAACCATGTACCGACGCCATTTTTTTCAAAAAGCCGGCCTTAGCGTGCTGGCTTCTCTATTGGCCATGCATAAAGTAAAAGCAAGTGCAGATGATACGCGGGCATGGCATAAACCGCCGCGCTTGCGCGAAGGCGCTACGGTGGCGCTGATCGCCCCGGCCAGTCCGGTATCGGAAGAAAAGTTGGAAAAAGCGCTGTCTAATCTGGCCGCGCTGGGTTTAAAGGTAAAAGAAGGCGCTTCCCTGCGCGCCCGGCACGGCTACTTAGCCGGTACTGACGAAGCGCGGCTGGCCGATCTTCATCAGGCATTCGCCGACCCGGAAGTGGAGGCCGTTTGGTGTGTGCGCGGCGGGTACGGGATTACCCGGCTGTTGCCATATATTAATTATCAACTGATCCGGAAAAACCCGAAATTATTCATCGGATACAGCGACGTGACGGCGTTGCACCTGGCCATCGGCCAAAAGACCGGCCTGACTACCTTTCACGGACCGGTGGCGGCTTCCGATTTTCCGGAAAACACGCTGATGCATTTCAAATCCGTTTTGATGAACCCGGTAACCCCATACGTCATTGCAGCGCCGAGCGACGGGGCGGAATTGCAGGGGGAAGAATACCGGGCTTTTACGCTTTCCCCGGGCAGTGCGACCGGACGGCTCACCGGGGGTAACCTTTCGCTGCTGTCGGCCCTGGCCGGTACGCCCTTTGAGCCGTCTTTCCGCCGGAAAATCGTTTTTATTGAAGAAGTGGGCGAACAGCCCTACCGCGTGGACCGCCTGCTCACCCAGCTGCTGCAAGCCACGGACTTGAAACAAGCTGCCGGGATCGTATTAGGCGTTTTTGCCGATTGTGCGGCCAAAAATCCGGAATTTTCCCTCACACTGCCGGATACCCTGCGCGACCGGCTGAGCAGCCTGGGTATTCCTGTTTTTTACGGGTTACCCTTTGGGCACGTTGCGCATCAGGCGACTTTTCCGTATGGTATGCAGGCGGAAATGGATGCAGAAGGGCGGACACTTACGTTGCTGGAGGCGGGAGTGGATTAACTTCGTCATTGTTCGTCATTGGGTCATTCTTAGTGATAACTAATGACGACTAATGACGCTAATGACGACTAATGACGCTAATGACGACTAATGACGACTAATGACGACTAATGACGACTAATGACGCTAATGACGACTAATGACGACTAATGACGCTAATGACGACTAATGACGCTAATGACGACTAATGACGCTAATGACGACTAATGACGCTAATGACGACTAATGACGAACTTAATCTACCACTCCAACCCCGGATACGTTCGTTGCAAATGCTGCATTTCAGCCAGGATGAAGCCGAGTTGTTCGGTATGCCGCCCGTCTTTTCCACCACTTTGCATCCAGCCGGCTGTGGGAATTTGCAGGGTAGCCTCTTGCAGCACATCCGCCACTTTGGCGTCCCACAGTGGTTTTATTTTCAGTAAATCAACCCCGGTGCCATCTGCGGCTACGGCCAGGTCGGTAGCGTTGGGTGTGGTCAGTTCGCCGGTGTACATCCAGAGATCGTCGATAGCGGCCTGCATTTTTTGGTGACTGGTTTCGGTGCCGTCGCCGAGGCGGAGGACCCATTCGCTGGAAAAACGCAGGTGATAGGTGACTTCCTTCAGTGATTTTTCGGCGATAGCGGCCAGGCGTTCGTCGCGACTCTTGAGCAGGGCCTGGTAGTGGTAGTAATTATAAGTGTCGAAAAAAAATTGACGAGCGATGGTGTAGGCCCAGTCGGTATTGGGTTGTTCCACCAGCAATACGTTACGGAACTCATGCGCGTCGCGGAAATAGGCCAGTTGGTCTTCCGTTCGGCCCCGGCCTTCGAGTTCTCCGGCGTAAGTGAATAGCATCCGGGCCTGGCCCAGCAGGTCGAGGGAAATGTTGGTGAGCGCAATGTCCTGTTCCAGCACGGGGCCATGTCCGCACCATTCGCCGAGGCGTTGGGCGAGGATAAGGGCGTTGTCGCCGAGGCGGAGTATGTAGTCGAAATGTGTGTTCATTTTCGGTTAGAAGGTTTCTGGTTAGAAGGTTACTGGTTGGAAGGTTAGAAGGTTTCTGGTTCACACGCTAACCAGAAACCTTCCAACCAGAAACTTTCTAACCGAAATAATTTACATGTGTTTCACCTCGTCCGGCAGATCGTAGAACGTGGGGTGCCGATAGATTTTATCGTTAGCGGGATCGAAGAAAGCCTCGGCGTCTTCGGTGGAGGCGTGCATGTATTTGGATTCCACAACCCAGATACTGATGCCTTCGTTGCGTCGGCAATAGACGTCGCGGGCATTTTCAATTGCCATTTGCGCGTCGGCGGCGTGGAGGCTGCCCACATGTTTGTGGCTGAGCCCTTGTTTCGAGCGGATAAATACTTCCCAGAGTGGCCAATCTTTCATGCGGTAAAAATAGCGCCTTTTAGCGGTACACCATGCCCGGTGCGCCGGTTGTTACAGAAAAATGTACTTTTGCCCGCTTTCCATCGTTTTGGGACAGGCTGAAAAAAGTATGTGGTTTGTTTTCAGCACCCGGAAAATTTTGAAAAATCACACACGGCTGACCACGCTCTAAAAAAAACGTTTACTTCAAATGGCGCTATTTTTTATTCAAAGAAACTTTTTTATCCGTTGTTGCAGCGTTGCGCTGCTGAGTTTTGTTGCAGTGTCGCTTTCTGCTCAGATTCGTTATGGCTTCAAAACCGGGCTGAACTTTGCCCGTATGGACGGCCCGTCTGAAATGAGCAATGCCGGCGCCGGGCTGGAATCCTGGAAATCGATTACCGGCTTCCATATAGGCCTGTCGTTGGGCTATGCGTTCAACGATTATGTCGGCGTACGCGGCGAGCTGTTGTACACCAAAAAAGGGGCAAAATATACCTTCGACGGCGAATCGTATCGCATCTTCCGGTTCGATGGCGGCAGCTCATACAGCACGGGGAATTCCCGGTACCTGATTAACGTCAATAACGCGTATCTGGATCTGCCTGTGCAGGTGTACGGCCGCTGGAAAGACCTGGAATTGTCGGCCGGCGGCTATGTGGGTCTGCTGGTGCAAACAGTGGGCGACGGTTCCTTGTCGTACAAAGGCGGAAAGACCGTCCCCCTGCAAAACACGATCAGCGATCTTGAATTTAACTTTGACCACAACTACCGAAAAGACGAGCCCGGCCTTGGGGAAGGCGGTGAGACCGTGGTGGCCGTGGTAGATGCCAAAACACTCGAACTGCCCAAAACACTTGGCGCCTATTACGATTATCCCGACGATAAAGGCAGTTTATACAATTCCATAGATTATGGCGTAGTGTTCGGGTTGTCGTATTATCTCAGCAGCTCATTATTTGCCAGCGTTCGGATGCAATACGGGCTGGCTGATATTACCAATAACAATGCCGACCTGGCAAAAGCCCGCACGGGCGATGGCAACGCGCTATTGTTCCGCGACGATAAAGACCGCAACGTGGTTATTCAGGCTTCCGTCGGGTTTAGCTTCTAATAAAAGGTTTCTGGTTTGAGGGTTTGAAGGTTTCTGGTTTGAGGGTTTGAGGGTTTCTGGTTTGAGGGTTGCACGTTTCAAACCAGAAACCTTCAAACCTTCAAACCAGAAACCTTCAAACTCTCAAACCCTCAAACCGGCAACCTTTTTTTCAAACCCAAACTTTTTCCGATGCAATATAAATTTTGGCTGCGTTTGTTGTTCCCGGCAGTAGTGCTGCTGGGCATTTATCCGGCTTGTAAAAAAGTTGGCCTGGATGAAGCGGAAGTCGCCGGACACACGGCGGAGTACGCTTTTCCGCTCATGTCCACCACGTTGAACATGCAAGACCTGATGTTCCAGGTACTCAATGATACCTTGAGCGGCGATACGATCGTGGTAAATCCGGACAACACGATGACGCTGTTTTACAGCGGCGATGTGGCCGAGAAACCTGCCTCGGATATTTTTACATTTTTTGATTTCCCCCCCAATGCGCCGCCAATCCCGATACCGGACACCATTTACGAGTACCCCCTTACCGTGCCAGATTCGGTAACGATACGACGAGCGGATGTATTGACCGGTGAGCTGACTGTTATCATTATTAATAGCCTGTCGGAACCGATTCACGGCTTTTTTTCCATCCCACAAATGTCGAAAAACGGTGAGGTATTTAAATGGCCGTTTACCGTGGCGGCCGATACCAATATCTTCTCTCCGGTGCTTCATTTGGACGGGCACACCCTGCTTTCCGATAGCAATACGTTACAATTTCGGTATGAAGCCTACCTGCCCGATGGCACCCGTATAAAACTGCCGGAGCCTTTCCCGGGCTTTCCAGGTGTTGGGTTGAGGCTGCAAAATTTTACCTTATCGTATGTAGAGGGATACTGGGGTTATTCCGAATATCCGCTCACGCGCGATACCATCGACATTGATATTAACCAAACGAGCCTGAAAGGCAATATAAAGGTTAAAGATCCTAAGGTAACTATGGTAGTGTCCAATTCCTGGGGATTCCCTACGCGCGGCGTGGTAAAATACCTGAGTTTTCTCGGCAAGGATGGAACGGAATACAAACTGGAAAGTACGGTGTTCAACAACGACAGCATCGACTTTGCTTATCCCTCTTGGGCCGCTGGAGAAGTAGGGCAAACGAAATATACCAAAGTCGTGCTCGACGGAACCAATTCCAATATTGCCGAAATATTCAACGCCCAGCCGGTGCGGCTGATTTACGAGGTGGCAGGTATTTCGAATGCCAAACGCGACCCGACCATCACCGGTTTTTTGACCGATAAAAGCACGATTGCCCTGAGCATGAACGTAGAGCTGGTGCTGGAAGGATCGGCGCAGGATTTTGGCGCGGAGCAAACACTCAACCTCAATTTCGGTGATTACAGCGACATCGATACAGCCAAGATAGAAGAAGTGGAGTTCAAATTGGTCACCGAAAATGGCACGCCCATTTCCGCTGCCCTGCAATTGTATTTCCAGGATGAAAACGGCATGGCCATCGATTCGCTGTTCCGGGATGAACCGCAGTTTATCATGGACGCGGCGCTGACCGACGCCAACGGCAATACCACCGGTTCGAAACGTACCGAAACCTTTGTGACGATGGATATCGACCGCTTCGACCGGGTAAGGCGGGCGAAGCAAATTTTCCTACAGACGTATTTCACCACGGCCAACGGCGGCATGGTGCCGGTCAAACTGTTAGCCACGCAAAACGCGACGGTGAAACTGGGGCTTAAGGTGAAGACGAAGATTTTTTAGATTTAAACCACATAGTTTACATAGTGCACATAAGAAGAGACTAATGTAGACTATGTGTACTATGTGGTTTTATATAAAATACCAACATCAATTCTATCGCACTGCCCACCTATTCGATCCAAATATGTGTATACCACGTCATTTTATATATACTTTATTGTTGGCTGCAATGGCTTGCTCCACCGGCTTGCAAGCCCAACAGGAGCTGATGCTGCACCAGCAATCGCAACTCTGGCATGCCTCGGCTACCAATCCGGCATTTTTCCCTGCCGATAAAAAATTCTTTATCGGACTGCCCTCTTTTGGGCTCGATGCCGCCCACTCGGGCGATGTAACTTACAATGACCTGCTGCGCAAAGACGGTGATCGCACCATACTTGATCTGGGCAAGGCCATCGACAAACTGGAACCGCAAAATGAAGTGTTTTACGACCAACGGTTCGAACTGCTCTCTATTGGCGCCCGCCTGCCCGGCGATATTTATCTGCAAGCCGGCTTCGCTACCCGGCTTAATGCCACAGTGGACTACCCCAAATCGCTGGCCGAACTATTTTGGTACGGCAACGCGCCGTATATCGGACAAACGCTGAATGCCGGGTTTTCCGCCAACACCTTCGACTGGCACGAACTCAGTTTCGGGCTGGCGCACCGCTTTGGCAAGGTGCTGACCTTTGGCGGCCGCGCTAAATTTCTGTCGGGCATCAGTATGCTGGTCACCGACGAAAACCACAACGCCGTGAGTGTGTATACCGACCCGGACATTTATCAACTGACGCTGAATTCGGACTACGGCTTTCATTCCTCCCGCACCATCTCCGCTATCGATACCTCGGGGCTGGGCTTCGATCTGGTGCGCAACCAACTTAAAAACGGGTTCTCGTCCAATAACGGGTGGGCCTTCGATCTGGGCGCCCAACTGAAAGTAGGCCAAAAATTAACCCTCGATGTAAGTGTGCTCGACCTGGGCGGCAGCATTTCCTGGAAAAAAAATACGAACTATTTCCGCAGCCAGGGCACGTTTGAATACAATGGCGTGGAAATACCCGGCAGCGATATTATCAACGGTACGACCGATAGTCTGGACTTCACCGCAGCGCTCGATTCCCTGAACGATGTGCTGCAATTTGAAAAATCGGCCGCAGAATTCACCACCAAGTTGCCGACCCGGATTTACCTCGGCGCCACTTTTCAACTGACCGAACGCTGGGCTGTGGGCGCCGTGCTGCACCACCAGAAGAGCGAACGGCGCAGCGCCACGTCGGTCGGCGTAAATGCCCAGTGGGCGCCGGTCAAATGGATTTCTTTGGGCGCCATGTACAGCGTCAACGACCAGTCGGCCGCCAACCTGGGCTTTAGCCTGATTCTGAAACCCGGTCCCGTACAATTGTTTGTTCTATCGGATAATGCCCTGAATGCCCTGACGCCCTACGGCTCGTCGGCGGTGAATTTCAGGTTTGGGGGAGCGGTGGTGTTTTAGGGCATTGGCGTCATTGGGTCATTCGTCATTAATCGTCATTGGGTCATTGAGCCGTATCTAATAATGACGCCCAATGACGATTAATGACGAATGACGATTAATGACGCCCAATGACGATTAATGACGATCCAATGACGAATGACGATTAATGACGCCTAATGACCTTATACTTCCCCCGCCACCTGTAAAAACTGCTTTTCATACAATTCCCGGTACCGGCCCCCTTCGATGGTCATCAGTTCGTCCTGCGGGCCGAATTCTTTGACTTCACCTTTTTCCAGCACCAAAATATTGGAGGCGTGGCGGATGGTGGATAGCCGGTGCGCAATAATGATACTGGTGCGGCGGGCGATGAGCCGTTCTATGGCGAACTGAATAATACGTTCCGATTCCGGGTCGATAGAAGACGTGGCTTCGTCGAGGATCAGGATTTCGGGGTTGAATACCAGCGCCCTTACAAAAGAAATCAACTGTCGCTGGCCCATCGACAGGGTGGCGCCGCGCTCGCGTACCTGGTACTGGTAGCCACCGGGCAATTTTACGATGAACTCGTGCGCGCCGATCATTTTGGCGGCATTGATCACCTCCTCCTCTGTGATGCCGGAGTCGCGGAGGGTAATGTTTTCCAAAACGGTACCCGAAAACAAAAACACATCCTGCAGCACCACGGCGATACGCCGCCGAAGGGCATACACATCGTAATCATGCAGGTCGTGCCCGTCGATTTTTATACTGCCGGACTGAATTTCGTAGAAGCGGTTGAGCAGGCTGATAATGGTGGTTTTGCCGCTGCCCGTGCTACCGACGATGGCCAGGGTCTCGCCCGGTTTGATGTGAAACGACACGTTTTTCAGCACCGCTTCGTCGGCATTTCCACTGTACGAAAACCACACATCTTCGAACCTGACTTCCCCCTGCGATTCGGCCGGAACCAGGGTTCCGGTGTTGCGCAGCGTCTCTTTCGTTTCCAATAATTTAAAAACGCGCTCGGCGGCGATAAGACCCATTTGCAGGTTGTTGAATTTATCGGCCAACATCCGTATCGGGCGGTACAGCATAGAAATGTACAACAGGAAAGCGACGATGATACCGGCGGTTATTTCTCCGGACAGTACGCCGCGCGCGCCGTACCAGACCATCAGGCCCAGCGACAAGGCGGAGATGATCTCCACGATCGGGAAAAAGATGGCATAAGCCAAAATGGAGCGAAGGTTGGCGCTCGTATAGTCGCGGTTGATCTGACGAAATTTTTCGGCTTCGCGGGCTTCTGCGTTAAAAATCTGCACCATCCGCATACCGGTAATACGTTCCTGTAAAAACGCATTCATCGTGGCTATATGGTTACGCACCTTTTCATAACTTTTGCGAACGCTTTCCTTGAATTGGTAACTGCCCCAAATCAGCAGCGGGAAAACGCTCAATACCACCAGCGTCAGTTTCCAGGAAGTAATAAACATGATGGTCATCACCGCCACGATGGAGAGCAAATCGGCCAGAATGGTGATACTTCCTTCGGAAAAAATGGTGTTGATGGCCTCGATGTCGCTGATGGTGCGTGTCGTGCTGGTACCGATCGGCGTTTTATCGAAATACGAGAGGTTCAGCCGGGTGACGTGGTTGAATACCCGCACCCGTAAATCGCGGATGGTGATCTGGCCCAGCCAATCGGCGTTGTACAGGAACAGATAGCGCAACACTACCTCCAGTAGTAGCACTCCGAACAAAATGCCCGCCAGCATGGTCATCCCCTGCACATCGCCTCTGAGCATATAGTCGTCTACCATCACCTGGATCAGTTTAGGCCGGGCAATGGCCAACGGGGCCAGCACAACCGTCAATACTGCGGTGAAGTATAAGGTGCGGCGATACGGCTTCGCCATGGATAAGACGCGGCGGAAGAGGGAGAAGCTAATGGGTTGGGCGGAAGAATCGGACATGTTTAATAAGGCAAAGGGCAAGAAAAATCAGAGAACAGTGGTCTAAACCCGAAAACTGCGGCAAAGTTCGGGGAAACTGCCCGAGGCTGCGTATTTCTTTTTGAGGTGTCATCTGCGAGGAACGAGCAGGTGACATCTCAAAAAAGAAATCGGGATGCTCCTGTACGAGATGTAAGAGATGACACCTCCTCGTGCCTCGGAGATGTCACCTCTTCCGGAAGAACTATTTTCCTGCTATCCGGGTTAAGCAGATTATTTTTCCGCCGTGAAATTTGTATTTATCTCCGATACGCACGGGAAACACGAGCAGATTACCCTGCCGCCCGGCGATGCGCTGGTGCATGCCGGCGATTTTACCATGCGCGGCACTTTGCCGGAAGTGTCGATGTTTCTCGACTGGTTCGAGCAGCAGCCATATCGTTACCTGGTGCTGGTGGCCGGAAACCACGATTTTCTTGCAGAGCGCGAGCCCGGTATTTTCCGGCAATTGATACCCGACAAGGTGATTTACCTGGAAGACAGCGGCGTTACGCTCGACGGGATTCATCTGTGGGGCAGCCCGATCACGCCCTGGTTTTTTGACTGGGCCTTCAACCGCCAACGCGGGACCGAAATCCGGCGGCATTGGGAGTTGATTCCACCCGAAACGGATGTGCTCATCACACATGGGCCGCCGTATGGCATTCTCGATGAAGTGCTGCGCGACCCGCGCCCGGTGGGCTGCCGCAATTTGCTGCACCGTATTGAAGAAATTAAACCCCGCATTCACGTTTTTGGCCATATCCACGAAGGATACGGTCAGGTTCGACAGAACGATACCCTTTTTATCAATGCCTCGGTGCTCGATGTGCGGTACCAGCCGGTGAATGCACCGGTGGTGGTGGAGATTTAATTTTATCGGAAGTTTTTCAGCCTTAGTCGGGTTAAATAGACAAACGGGTCAGAGTCAGCGTAGTTTTACGCTTTCAAAACTGAAACGTTTAACTAAATTGTTCTGTTATGGCTATCATCGACTCACCTAATGCCCTTCAAACGCCACCTTCTTTTTGGAATACCGTGCTCCGCTATGGCGGAATTTCTGCCATCGCCGGTGTTGTGATGTCCCTGCTTTTTTACTTGCTGGATTTCAACATGATGTCTTTTAGCGGCATGGCAATTCAGTTTATCGTCGCCTTTGGCATATCTGTTACCATCGCGGCTTTGGCCATCAAATACCAGCGCGACAACTTTGACGGCGGTTATATTGGATACGGCAGGGCCTTATTGATCGGACTTTTGGTCATTCTGGTCGGATCGCTGGGTTCCAGCGTTTGGAATTATATCCTGATCAATTTTATCGATCCCGGGTATGTCGACAATCTGAAGGATAAGTTTATTGAAACCTGGGGTGAAAATATGCCGGCGGAAAACCTGGAGGAAGCGCTGGAAGGATTTGATAAAGCGGGCGACATACTTACCATCCTTAAAAACGGCATTATCGGCGGGTTGGTTGTCGGCCTGATTACCGGCCTGATTGCCGCAGGCATTATGAAACGCGACCGCCCGGTATTGTAAAATATCAGGAGGATGTTTTAAAAAACGGTGTCTCACACATAGGTTTGTGTGAGACACCGTTTTTTGAACGTGCAACAAATTTAAGGGAGTGGTATTGCCCGCAGCCGTCGTACTTTTGCCGGCACAAGTTGAACAGGGCATTTTTATGAAAAATATCGGCGTCCGGAACGGACTACTCGGCGGGGTAGTGGTAGTACTGTTTTTCGCATTGGTTTATACGGCAAAAAAAGAAACTTTCCTCAACCCCTGGGTGCAATGGGGATCGTTGGCTTTTTATCTGTTGTTCATGTACCGGGCGGCAAAAGAAGATTGTGCCCAACTGGGGACAAATCGCGATTTCCGGGAAATTCTGCGTGCGCCCTTTGTCGCATTTATTGTGATCAACCTGTTTTACTGGCTGTTTTACTATGGGTTGCATCTGGCTGATCCCGAGTTGCTCCGCATGGAATTGCTGGCAGAAAAACAATTATACCAGGATCAACTCTCCGGCGGACCCGGTGACCCGCAACAGGCCAATCAACTGCGCGAACGCATTATAGAAGTGGAAAAAGCGCTGTCAAACCCGGTACAGCCGTTGGGCCCGGTCATTACCCGTATGTTCATGGGAGCATTGGGTGGTTTCGGGTTGTCTGCCGGTATTGCCGCCATCCTTCGTTCATCCGAATAAGCCCTCACCCCTGATGGAAGAACATTTGTTGCCTCCGGAAAATCAATCCGCCTCAACATCCGCGCACACGGTGAAAAAATGGTTGGGAAAATTGCGATTGTCCCGCATCCTGCGCTGGGCCGTTATGCTTATGCTGATATACTGGGTGTATGTCAACTGGCATCCCGATATTCCGGTAAACCAATTGGTGCAACGTTACGCATTTGCCGACTCCAAATATATGGAGTTGAACGGCATGACCGTGCATTACCGGGTCAGCGGGCAGGGCGAACCCCTGGTGCTGCTGCACGACGCCAACAGCTCGCTGCACACCTGGGCCGGCTGGACGGATTCGCTGTCGCGGTATTACCGGGTGATCAGTGTCGATTTGCCCGGCTTCGGGCTGACGGGCCCGCACCCACAAGGCAGTTACAGTGCGTTTATGTACGCCAGTTTTTTCGATGAGTTTATCCGCCAACTGAATCTACCCAACTTTCACTTAGCCGGCAACGGCCTCGGCGCCCAGATCGCCTGGTTTTATGCCACGGAACACCCGGGGCGGCTGCGCAAACTGATCCTGCTCGATGCGCCGGGTTTTGAGGAAAAAAGCACGCCCTGGATTCAGTGGCTGGCGCGTACGCCGGTGCTCAATCGCGTTTTTTGGAAAATAACGCCCCGGGATTTTATCCACCTGATGCTGGAAGATTTGTATGCAGATGATCAAAAAGTCACAAACGCCTTAGTGCAGCGCCACTATGAATTACTCCTGCGCCCAGGCAACCGCAAAGCTTTTACCGATCGCGCCCAGGTCAGCGAAAACCGCCCCCCGGTAGACCTGATCGGCGACATCACTACGCCGACCATTATTCTCTGGGGCGCCGAAGACACGCGCGTTTCGCCGGAACACGCGTATGAGTTTCACCGGAAAATTCGCGGTGCCCTGCTCAAAATTTATCAAAACACCGGCCACTGGCCCCAGGAGGAAAATCCCGCCCAGTCGGCGGAAGATGTGCGGGCGTTTTTGGAAGGAAGGTTTTAAAGTCAAAATGTAAAAGGCAAAATGTAAAATGTAAAAGGGCTGCGTCGGGCACTTTTACATTTTACATTTTACATTTTGACTTTTACATTTTATCAATGGACTATCAAGACATACTGGAATCTATATCACATGAGGTTTCGGCCCTTGCCGGCGCCGGCAAGGTGGCTTCCTATATCCCCGAACTGGCAAAAGTTTCTCCGGATCGTTTCGGCATGGCCCTGATTACCCTCGACGGGCAAGTGTTCACGGTGGGCGATGCACAAGAGCGGTTTTCGGTACAAAGTATCTCTAAAGTATTTACTCTGACGCTTGCCATTCAGCAGGTTGGAGAAAAACTGTTCGAGCGGGTGGGAAAGGAGCCTTCGGGGAATCCGTTCAATTCGCTCGTGCAGTTGGAATACGAACGCGGCATCCCGCGCAACCCGTTTATCAATGCCGGGGCACTGGTGGTAACCGACGAACTATTGTCACACTTGCCGGATGCCAAATCTGCCGTACTAAACTTTGCCCGCCGCCTCAGCGGATCTTCCAACCTGGAATACGACGCCTCCGTGGCCGCCTCTGAACGGCAAACGGGCTTTACCAATATAGCCTTAGCCAATTTCCTGAAAAGCCACGGCAACCTGCACCATGAAGTGGAAATGGTATTAGACGCCTATTTTCACCATTGTGCGCTTACGATGTCCTGCGTGGAACTGGCACAAGCCTTTCTGTTTTTAGCCAACCACGGGGTGTTGCCTGCCACCGGCGAGCGCCTGCTCACCGGCAGTCAGGCCAAACGCCTCAACGCCATCCTGCTCACCTGCGGATTCTACGACGAAGCGGGGGAGTTCGCCTTCCGTGTGGGCTTGCCCGGCAAAAGCGGTGTGGGCGGCGGTATTGCAGCCATCATGCCCGGCAGCTGGGCCGCAACGGTGTGGAGCCCGGAGATCAACCGGCATGGAAATTCCGTGCGCGGCATGAAAGCGCTGGAGCTGTTGACGACCATGACGGGGGAGTCGATTTTTTGAATCAGGCTAAATCATCAAGATCTTCTTCCTCTCGTTCCACCCCCTCCACCGGCGCCTCATTCCACCTATGCATCCGGCACCAGGGACAATCCTCCTTCCCGCAGCCGGGGCTGAAATGCGCGGCACGGATATTAGCCCAGGTATCGCGGATGAGGTTTTCCACAAAATGTATTTCTTCGGCGTTGAAGCTGATCTCGGTGATGGGAAAGGCGCCGCGTTTGTCGGGCTCGAGCCAGGAGACGGCGGTTTTGCCCACGGGCTCGGGATACAGGTCGGCTTTTTTGAGCAGGATATGGTAAAAAGCCAGCTGACGCCAGTAGTCGCCGCCATAGGGTTGTTTGTCGTCGGGCGGCGCGGTTTTGTTCGGCGCTGGCGTGCCGGTTTTGTAGTCTACGATGCGAAGGGTGCCGTTGTCGAGCCATTCAATTTTATCCAGCACCCCGGCGATGGGCACGCCCTCGAGTTCTACGCGGTCGATGCGGCGTTCCACAATAGCGCGTTTGCGCCAGTAGGGCACTTGCTCCACGTGTACGCGACGCAGGTTTTCTTTGCCGAGGGCGAGGCGCTGGGTGTAATTGTTTTCGGAAAAATACCCGCGTTGGCGTTCCATTTCCGTGCTGAACATCCGCACTAACACCTCCGCGGAAGGGAACCGCAGTTTTTTATCTGCTTTCATTTTCAGCACAAATTGCTGCAAGGCGCCGTGCATAGCCACGCCGTAAGCGGCGGCTTCGCTCATAGCGCCCGGTATTTTCAGAAAATCTTCGTAATAAAATGCCAGGGGACAGCGCAGGTAACGATTCAGGGCAGTTACACTGAGCGAAAAATTGCGCAGCAGCGCTTCGAAGGCCGCGGGCTCGGGCAGGGTAATGACCGGTGTTTCGGATTCGAGCAGCAGCAGTGCCTGGGTGTCGAGCAGGGCCGCTTGCGATACGGCAGCGGTTTCGCGCGGCAGGTCCGTTTCTTCCACAAACATGGACTGGGTCATCGGCTTGCCGTCGTCGCCTGTGTGGGCGTAGGAGAGGTGCAGGTGGTGTTTGGCGCGGGTCATGGCCACGTAAAAGAGGCGGCGCCGGGCTTCCACGGCGTCTTCTTCGCCGGAAAGCGTGAGGGTAGGGGGCAGCGTAAAACGCCCGCGGCTGCCGCCGGCGTTTTTCTCCCAGGCATCGGCCACGCAGTCGAACATAAACACGTGTTGGAACTCCAGTCCTTTGGCGCCGTGTGCGGTCAGGAGTTGTACGCCGGGACCCGACTGAACGGGTTGTTGCAGCAGCAGGGACAGGTTGTTGTCGTCCATACTGTCGAGCAGGTCCAACAGCCGCGCAAGCGTCGTTCGCGGGCGCCGGTTTACCTCGGTTTCTACAAAATCGAACAGGGTGTACAGCGCCTGGAGGTGCCAGAGTTTGTCGGCTTGCGCGAGCGTCCAGGTCAGCAGCCCGGTTTGGGTAAAAAGCCGTTCCAGAAGTTGCGGCAGGGGGAGATTATGTACCGCGGCAATCCAGTGGTCGAGATACTTTGAAAGGGGTTTGAATCTTTCGGGTTGGGATAAATTCAGGTTTTGCAGGTAATCCGGGGAAGTAATTGAAGTTCGAAGTTCAAAGTTTGAAGTTCGAAGCGGGGCGTGAGGGGTATCGTAAAGGGGGGAGGTTTGTTCTGTTTTTGAAAACGTTTCCATTTTCGCCGCTACGGCGATCCGGGCCAGGTCGCTGGCGGGCAGCCCGAAAAATGCGGCGTGCAGGAGCCGGAACAGCCGGTGTTCGCCCGAAAAGGGGCGCACCGATTCGTCGTGCAGGTAGCGCAACAATTCGCGAAACTGCTGCACCACGGGCAGGTCGAGCGCATTGACGGGGCGTTTGGTTTGGTAGGGGATGCCTTTTTTGCCCAGTAAGGCCATCAGCCGGTTGACCTGCCGGTGTTTTGCATAAATCACCGCAATCTCATCGGGCGCCACCCCGTTGCGGACCAGCGTTTCAATTTGCCCCGCCACATCCGTCAATTCCTGCAGCCGGTTCTCGTACACCCGTAATTCGGGCGTATGACGCGCGGTAGTGGCGGCCCGGAGTTTTTTCTCTATCGGCTCATCCAGTTGCCGTACGGCGCGGATTTCGTTGTGCGCGATCACGCGCCCGGAAGCATCGAGAATGTCTTGGGTGGAGCGGTAATTTTCCTGCAGTACGATGGTTTCCAGGGCTTCGTGGTATTGCCGGTGAAACTGGCGCAGGTTTTCGAGTCGCGCGCCCTGGAACTCAAAAATGCTCTGGTCGTCGTCGCCCACCACGAACACGTTGGGCGCTTCCCAGAAATGCAGGAGCAGTTGCAGGAGGCGGAATTGCGCGCCGTTGGTGTCCTGAAATTCGTCGACCTGCACGTAGATGTATCGCTCCTGGTAGCCGCGCAACAGGGCTTCGTTTTTTTCAAATTCGCGCAGCACCCACAGAATCATGTCTTCGTACTCGTATCGGCCGGCGCGCTCCATGGCGTGGAGGTATTTCGGGTAAAGGTCGGCGGCGGCTTTCAGGCGGGTCAGGCGTTCGGTAATGTCCTGAATCTGAGCGGTTTTGGGGTCGCCCTTTTTTGCCTGTTTGGTATTTCTCTGGTAAATAAAATCGGGGTTGGCGGGCAAATCTCTGATAAACTCGTCGGCTTTTTTCAATACATAACCCGGCGTCCACCCCTCCTTTTTCATGTTGGCAAACAAGTCGCGCAGGTGGTTTTCGTATTGATAAATATCTTTTTTGCCTTCACGCAGGGGATGCTCCGGCGGCAACTGGGCCAGCAAACGGCGTACGATTTCGATCCGTTCCAGTTCGGTGACGGGTTCCAGGCGGCCTTTGCCGAACAATTCCTGATTTTCCTGGATGACCCGGTTGCAAAACCCGTGAAAGGTGCTGATGACCACCCGGTGGGCGTCGGGGCCGATCATTTCCAGCAGGCGCTCGCGCATGGCCGTGACGCCGGCATCGGTAAAGGTGAGGCAAAGAATGTTTTGCGGGCGGGTATCGGTATCCAGCAGGATTTTGCCGATGCGGGCGGCGAGGATATGCGTTTTACCGGTGCCCGGGCCGGCTACCACCAGCACGGGGCCTTCCACCTGCTCTACCGCGCGGCGTTGGGCCGGGTTGAGGCGGTTGAGAAGGGTGCGGAAGTCGGCGTTGCGTTGCTGGAGGGTGGACAATTCAGTTTTGAGTTTTGAGTTTTGAGTTTTGAGTTGCCGGAGGGTAGATGTGTGGGCTTAATCCCATGAAAATTAGGATAGCAAAACTAAAACGTTTTTCTAATCACCCGCTTCATTTTCTGATCGCGGGCTTTATTGTTGATCGCGGGAATTAAGATTCGCAGCCGCGCGCCTGAAGCGTCAATGACCACACTACTTGACATTTTCAAATTTAACACATAGGCACATAGATCACATAGGTTTTAAACCTTTGAAAATCAAAAAACTATGTGCTCTATGTGCCTATGTGTTGAAAAATGTCCAGTAGTGTGGTCAATAACCTGTACTTCTAACGATTGCCCCCATTTGCACGTGGTGAACACAACTTTCGGTCGCAAACTCGCCAAAGACGACGGCGACAGCCTGCTGATGACCGACAAATCGGTGGTGCCGCTGGCCCGCCGACGCAAAGATTCGTTTATTGAAATGATGCGAAAAACCCGGTAAAGCAGGTTCAAATCGATTGGCACAATTCCACCAGCACCCCGTTACTCGACTTCGGGTGCAAAAACACCACCCACTTGTTATCCGCCCCGCGCTTGGGCTCGCGGTTCAGGGGAATAAACCCCTCGGATTCGAGGCGTTCGACCTCTGCGCGGATGTCGTCCACTTCGAAGGCGATATGATGGATACCCTCCCCGCGTTTTTCGATGAATTTGGCGATCGGGCTCTCCGGGTCGGAGGCCTCCAGCAGTTCTATTTTGCTTTCGCCGATATGAAAAAAGGAGGTAGCGACTTTTTCGCTTTCAACGCTTTCTATTTTGAAATGCGTTTCACCGAGCAGTTTGCGGAAAAGTTCGTTGCTGTCCGCCATGTTGCGAACGGCGATGCCGATGTGGTCGATTCGAATCATTTTTGTTTAACAAAAATTCCTTTTTCCCCGGTAAAGCGGATCAGTTCCGCCTTTGTTTCCTGTATTTTTTTCGGGTCAGTATAGTCAAATTGTATACCGACCTGGTGACCGCTTCTTTGGCGGTAGTACACGTCGTAGCCGGCGCCTTTGAGTTTGGCAATCAGGCGGTCGGCGTTGGTGCGGTCGCGCAGGGTGGCGATGATGAGCACGCATTGGCGCTCCTCCACTCTGGACGGCGGAATGGTGCTGGGTGGCGCTTCATTTTGCCGGCGCAGTACTTCCACTTTTTTAGCGGCGGCTTCCTCTACTTCGTCGTTCAGGTCGTCCCCTTCCTTTTCTGCACGAGGCTTTTCCGATTTGGTCGCATCCTTTTCCTTATTGCCCAATTTTGCTATATCGGTTATTTTGGATAGTGGGGAGCTCGCCGGCGGGCTGTCTGTTTGTTCTTGTTGCGCATCAGCCAGGGTAGGTTCTGTGCCGTTGGTTTTGTTATGTTGCCACCACCAAACACCGAAAGCAATAATGCACAACAGCAGCCCGACACCGATACCGGTACCGATTTGTCCGGAAGAAGAGCGCGGGGCATGGTAAGGATCGTTGATAAAAGCCGGCGGCGGTGGCAGCGGCGGAATAGCGGGCGCAGCAGTCGTTTTTACAGGCTCGGAAGTGCCGGCAGCGCCCGAAGTAATTCCGTTGGAAGCCGGGGCTGCGGCCGGTTTTTCAATCACCTCCCGCGAGCGGGCGATGGGCGAAAACTGCAAAGGGGGCAGCCCGTACGAACCGGCGTGGAAATTGGTGGCATCGGGCAGAAACTGAATTTTCTGCACGTAGTTTTTATACAAACGGCCAACGCCGGGCAACGTGACGATTTCACGCTGGTTGAGTTGCAATTGAGTCTGGTCGACAAACTGCTGAATGGCCCGGCGGGCCTCTTCGGCAGTGATGTGGTTTGCTGAAGCGATATCATCCACCAGAATGCCGTCGTCCGTCGTCAGGTTTTCGTTGAACGTCAACGTTTTTGACGGCGGCGTCACGGCTCCGCCTACATAATCGACGCCGGCCGGCGCGCGCATGGCAGTGAAGCCGCCAAACGACGGAATGATGAGCGTATCGTGCAGAAAAAGCAATTTTTCAATATGAGATGCGATGTCAATATGCATGCCGATATAAGGGTTGAGTCTCGGTGAAACGGGATGAGTAATAAATAGTTCGGTCGCGATTAAAACAGGACAAAAGTAACGCTTTTGACCTGCATGACGCGGTAAATGTTGGCTATTTGCCGCGGCCGTTCTTTTATAATACAAAAAAAAGGCCAATATGTCATTTAGCCCTCGGGGAATACCCGGATAAATTGGTGTTCATTTAACAATAAGTCCGTAATTTTGGGGCTTGACTAACGATAATAACTAAGTATGAGCGAGATCGAGAGCTTCTTTAAGTCTGCGTTCTCTGTTGATAATGTGATCTTTGGCTTTGACGGCAGCGAGTTGAAAGTGCTGTTGATCCAACGGGGCGCTGCGCCATTTAAGGGCAAATGGGCGCTGCCGGGCGATCTGGTGTATCCAAATGAAAATCTGGATACGGCCGCCGAACGCGTGTTGGAGCAACTCACCGGACTACGCGGCGTGTACCTGGAGCAAGTGAAAGCGTTTGGCGCAGTGAATCGCCATCCATTGGGCCGCGTCATTACGATTGCCTATTATTCTTTGATTAAAATCAGCGACTTTAACGTTACGCCGGCTTCTTTTGCGCAATCAGCGCGCTGGCACGCGGTTTCGGAGGTGGAGGAATTGGCATTCGACCACAACGAAATCCTGAATACCTGCCTCAAACGGTTGAAACACAAGGTGCGCACCGAACCGGTGGGCTTCGAATTGTTGCCCCCAAAATTTACCCTCACCGAACTCCAACAATTGTACGACGCGATACTTAATCTGCCCAAGAAGTTGGATAAGCGCAATTTCCGGAAGAAAATTCTGTCCATGAACCTGTTGGTTGAACTACCGGAATTACAGGAAGGCGTGGCACACCGCCCGGCCAAACTGTACCAGTTCGACGGGGAAAAATACGAGCAATTCGTATCAGAAGGATTTAGTTTCGATATTTAAGTTTGCAGGGAATGTCTTTTACCAGGATGGGGGTTAAAATAGTTTGCCAGGCAAACTATTTTAACCCCCATCCTGGTAAAAGACATTTACACGTTTTAAAAACGTGGTTAAAAAAACTTATCGCACTACAGTTAACACACTTCGTCCGGCGTGTTGCATGCCGTTTTGCATTTCCAGAAAATAAGTACCGGGTTCCCAATTATTTACCGGAATGGTAAAGGCGCCGCCGGGCGCTTCGCCGCGGGCCACGGACCTGCCCAGCAGATCGAAGGCCTGCCATTGAACCGGCTGATCCGAAGGCCATTCCACCCGAACCCATTGCCGCGCGGGGTTGGGGCTTAGGCGGGGTTGCGGCAGCGTGGGCCGGTCGGCAGCGTTTGTGGTAGTGGTGCAATCCACCAATTGTGTTTTGTACAGGCTCAGGCCGCCGCGCAGGTTACCCACCACCATTTCGAGGATGCCGTCGCCGTCGAGGTCGCCGAAGGTTGGCGTGCTGCGGTTGCCGTCGTCCACATTTCCCCAGCGCTCGGAAACGATTCCGTACGGCGATTCGGAAGCAACTACGTTCGTGTAAGCTTCCAGATGGCCATCCTGCGTACCCGCAACAAGGAGTAATGCGCCGTTCGGTTGCGCGATAAAAACGGGAACGCTAAAGCCCACGTCGAAGGGCGGAACCCGGGTATCCACAGCGCCCAGTTTGGTGAATGTGGGGGTGGGGTCGAATAAGGGGTTGTCCGGGGCGCCGATATTCCGGAAAAAATTGAGGTTGCCGCTGCGTTCGCCCATGACAATATCCGGGAGGCCGTCGCTGTCGAGGTCAACGATTGCCGGCGTGGAGTACGACCCAATGTCGAGCGTGACCCACATCACGTTGAAGTCGCGTTGAAATTGCATCGGATTGCCCGCCCCTGCGGTGTTTCGGTAATAATACAGGGCGCCGCCGTTGCTGCCCACCAGCATATCGGCGTCGCCGTCGCCGTCGAGGTCGCCGAAAGTGGGGTAAAAATCGAAATCATTCGGGGTGAAAACGGAAAGCCCCAGCCAGTCGGAGTCTTCCAAGGTAAATCGCGGCGCCGTAGCAGTTCCGGTATTGCGGTAGAGGTACAAACTGGCATTTTGGGCATTGCCGGGTGTATAGTAGCCATAGTTGCTCACTACCAGATCGAGCAATCCGTCGGCGTCTACGTCCACCAGCACCGGATGTGCGGCCGTGCCTACGTCGATCATTTCACCGACAAACAGCCGTTTGGTTTCCAATTCGAACTGATGACCCGTTGTGGCGGTATTGTGATAATACCACACGCCCTGCCGGTCTTCATTGGAAAACTTGTTGTTGGGCGCCACCACGAGGTCCTTTTTGCCATCGTTGTTCAGGTCTAAATAAAAAGGGGCAGGAAAAATAAATAAATCAGCCGGCGTATCGTAGGATGGGAAATTGTCGTCCTGGGCGGTCATCCAGGCCACGTCGGGTGTCCCGCCGTTGGTCATCATATTCAAACAGGTAAAGGATATATCGCCTAATACGATCTCTTTATCGCCGTCGCCGTCCTGATCATAAGTCATCAGTGTGGAGCCCGGGTGGCGTTCGCCGTCGCGGTCATTTACCACGATCGGTCCGGCAAAACAAGTGACGCAGGTGTCGGGCGCCGGGCTGAGGCAATTGGAACAAAGTGTCAGACCGCTTTCATAAAAGCGCCCCCAGCAGCGGTCGGTTACCCGGTAGATCAGGCTATCGGACCCGAATCCCATTTCCACCGACATATTTTTGACCATAAAAATATGCCCGCCGGCGGCGCCGTCGAAGGTGAGTATATCGAGGTCGCCGTCGCCGTCGATGTCGTCCACCGCGGGGATGTCGGTGTCGGCGATAAACAGGTTATTCCAGAATCCGGGGATAGTGGAGGGATAATAAATATAGTTCGGATCGCAGGTGGTACAACCGGAATAGGTGAACAAAACGGGCTTGAATTTCAGCATGTTATTGTCAAAATACCCCCGGTACACCTGTACCTCCTGGGTGCCGATAGGCAGGGAGGCACAAAAAATATCGGCAGCGCCGTCCTTGTTGTAGTCGCGCAACAACACGTAATCCATCAGTGGCGGAAAATTACAGGCAAATTCCGGGGCATAGCGGTAACTCATCTGGCCTGGAATTCCCTCGTTTAAAAAAGTCAGGAACACGTCGCCGGAGCGGTCAAAAATGATGAGGTCCGGAATCTGGTCGTTATTCAGGTCGGCCTCAGAAAACTGCGGGGCATTCAGTCCGCCGGCAAAGGGATATTCCAATAGTTTCCCGTTTTGAATAACCGGAAAATTCAGGCGCTGAAACATTTGGTCCTGGGCATTCATCTGCTGTATACCAAGCAGGCAAAACAAAGTAAAAAAGATTCGTACACTCATTTCAGGTCGTATTTTTGGCTGAAAATAACCGGGGGTAAACCTACGGGGTTTTTACGGCCCCTTGAAGGCTGGAATACTTCTCCTGCAAATCATGGACAAATTTTGACCCAACTATTATGATCTACGAATTCAACGGTTACCGGCCTGTGATTCACGAAAGCGCCTTTGTGCACCCGCAGGCGGCGGTCACGGGCAACGTAATCATCGGGCGCGACGTGTATATCGGCCCCGGTGCGGCTATCCGCGGCGACTGGGGACAAATTATCATCGAAGACGGCTGTAATGTGCAGGAAAATTGCACCATTCACATGTTTCCGGGCGTAACGGTACATCTGCACGAATCGGCGCATATCGGACACGGCGCCATCATTCACGGCGCTACTATCGGCCGAAACAGCCTGATCGGCATGAATGCCGTGATCATGGATGAAGTGGAAATCGGTGAGGAGTGTATCGTCGGCGCCTTGTGTTTTTTAAAAAGTGGGGAAAAAATCCCCCGCCGCAGTTTGGTGGTTGGCAATCCCGGTAAAGTGATCCGGGAGGTCAGCGACGATATGATAGCCTGGAAAACCCAGGGCACTCAATTGTATCAAAAATTGCCCGCCCAGTGCTATGACTCCCTGCGCCCCTGCGAACCGCTGCGGGAAATTCCGGCGGACCGGCCGGAGCAGGAGGCGGGGTATAAAATTTTTCGTCATTAATCGTCATTAATCGTCATTGGGCGTCATTGGGCGTCATTAATCGTCATTATGCGTCATTGATCGTTATTGGAGTTGCCCAATGACGCCCAATGACGATTAATGACACCCAATGACGATTAATGACACCCAATGACGATCAATGACGCCCAATGACGAAAAATGACACCCAATGACGAATCACGCCTTCGCCCGCAGGTTCAGGAAAAACTTGAATCCGATGCTGGCTGCTATTGCTTTGGCATTCACCAGGTAGTTCCCCGATGCTACCACTTCCATATTGCGGAATTCATCGCGGATAAAGAAATAGCCCAATTCAACGCCGAGGGTGAAATCGAGTTGATTGGGGGTTTCTTCCGGGGTATCGGCCACCGGTACCGCTTTGGAATTGAAATCGTAGCGCATGCCTACTTTACCCAGGGCGGTGAAGGCGCTTTGATGGTCTTTCGCGCATTGGTTGCCATTGGAGCGGTACAGGCCGGCGCCGGCTTCCAACAGGGCATAAGGGCCCCACAAGGTCGTTTTTTCAAATTCTTCAGACTGCGGATCGAAGGTAAACGTGGTGCCGGCGCCCAAGCGTGCCATGCTCCAGTGGGTACCGATGTTCATGGCCACTTCCGCGCCGGCGCCGAGGCGGTTGCCGATACGTTCGGCATCGGGCGCAGCGAAATAGATGTGCGGTACATCGAGAAACAGGCGCGGGCCGACGTATTGAGCCTGCAGCGCCAGGGCGGAAAAGAGTAAATAAAAAACGAATGTCGTTGTGCGGGCGATCCGGGTACCCGGAGTTAATTCGCCTTTCAGCAGGGAGGATTTTTTCATAAAAAAGTATAAATAGATTAATGAATGATCTGTTTGATTTACGATTTGACAATAACAATTTACGAGCGGAGCGTTAATCGGCCGGGCAAAGATGCGCAAGAAGTATAAGTCGCTGCACATGGCCGGGTGATGAACAATCTAAATCAGGTTTCTGCACGCTATTGCCGTCAGACATCGTATTTTGCCGGCCGCAAAAAACGGCATTTCCCGATGGCAAAACAAATATCGAAAAAAACATCTTCTGCAAAGCCCGCCCCGGCGCCGCAAACGAACGCTTCTCCGGACCGCTGGATGCCCTGGGTAGCAGCGGGCCTGGCTTTTTTACTGTTTAGTACGGGTTTCGGCAATCCGATGGTTGCTATGGACGACCATTCGGCAACGATCGATAATCCGGTCGTCAAAAATTTCTCGCCCGCAGTATTCACGCAATTCAACCTCGGCATGTATGCGCCGATTACCTGGATGGGGTATGCTATGGCGAACGCGCTGGGCGATGGCAAAGTGATCTGGTTCCACTTGTTCAGCGCCCTGGTGCATGCCGCCAATGCTTTTCTGGTGTTTCGTTTGTTCCGTCGCCTGGAAGGCAATTCGACAGCGGCCTTTTTTATCGCGTTGTTTTTTGCCATCCACCCGATGCAGGTGGAAGCGGTGTCGTGGGTCGCGGCGTTCAGCACGCCATTGTTCAGTTTGTTTTCATTACTCGCATTACATGCGTACGTACGGCATACGCAGGGCAATGCCTGGGGCAAACAGTACTGGCTGGCGCTGGGATTTTTTGTGTTGGCATGCTTGTCCAAGTCGGCGGCAGTGGCGTTGCCACTCAGTCTGCTGGTCGTCGATCTGTGGCTGAAACGCCCGCCGTTAAGCCGGCAGTCGCTGCTTGAAAAAGCGCCGTTTTTTGCGCTGGCGATCGGATTCGGCCTGTTCACCTTTTTCACCCGTGCCCAGGCCGGACATGATGTGGGCGCCCAGGCCGGTGGATTTTCCATTGCTGACCGCGCTCTTATGGCCTGTCATACCGTATTATTCTATTGGACGAAACTCATTGTACCTCTTGGGTTGAGCATCTGGTATCCTTTTGAAAAAACCGCTGCCGGTGGCTGGCACTGGACCTACTATGCCGCTCCGGTGGTGCTGGCGGGTCTGTTGTGGTGGGTATGGCGCATCCGGGAGCAGGCGCCTTTCGTCTTTCGCGGGGTGTTGTTTTATCTGGCGAATATCCTGTTTGCCTTGCCTTTTTACACGATAGGCACCTTCGAGCTGCGCTCCGATCGTTACAACTACCTCGCCTGCCTGGGCATATTTGCCATTCTGGCTGCACTGCCGGGTTTTTACCGCGAGAAAAATCCCAACCGCGTAGGCGCCGCCTGGGCTTTGCTGGTCATTTTGCCACTATTCTGGTTTATTTCGTCCTGGCTGCGTATCCGCGACTGGCGCGACACGATTACCCTCATCGAAAAAGCCATGGCGGCGCAGGGCAACAATTTCGGCAAAGCCTACCTGTGGCGGGGCATGGCACTTGGCGACATCGGCCAGGGCCGAAAAGCCCTCGAAGACTTCAACAGGGCGATTAGTATTAACCCCGATCTGACCGAAGCCTACAAATACCGCGGCGGCCTGCTAGGCATGGCTCAGCAATATGAAGCCTCCCTCGCCGATTTGAATAAGTATCTCGAAAAAAATCCCAACGAGGCCGACATTTACTACAACCGGGCCCTGACACTGGTCAACCTCAACCGTTCGCAGGAAGCCCTCGCCGATCTGAACAAAGCACTGGAACTGGCGCCGGATTTCACCCGCGCCTACCGTGCCCGCGGAAACGTGCGCAAACAACTCGGCGACGAAGCCGGCGGAGACGCCGACCTGAAAAAATTTGAACAGATGGGGGATAAGTAGGATTTGGGGTCGGCTTTGCACCTGGCTGGGGCACGCAAACGCGTCGCCCTGGAAACACTGTTCCCTTAAACGGTGTTTTAGATAAAGAAATGACCAAATTTGACAGAACTACGCCGGAAGGGGTAGGGTTAAATGTCGCAAAAATAGCGGAGCCTCATAATTATTTGTACCTTGATTATACTCCCCCTACTTTTGGAAGCTCGCTGCAACCGGGAGTATTTTTTATGCTCTACTTGCAGCATTCTGCTTTTAATAAGTCTCTCAATAATCGATTTTAGTTTTTTCATCATCTAATTCAAACGAGTTATGACACAATCTCTGACCATTTTTTGGAGTACTTTATTATTAATCCTTTTAGCAAGCGCAGATGTGTATGCCCAAGGCGGGTGCCAGCCCGGCCAGGCGGGGGCGCCGTTATGCGAATTCGCGTGTTTGTCCTGTAATTTGGATGGCACGGCCGACCAAACGGGGCCGGCATTACCGACCACACCATTAACTATCGACCAATGTAATTTTGGCGTACCGCCCATTACCCTGGAAAACCCGCGTTGGTATGCTTTCGTAGCCGGTACCACGTTCATTGAATTTTTGCTCAAGCCTATCGATTGCTCCAGTGGAAGCGGATTGGAATACGCTGTGCTAACCTCCTGCGACAAACCTTACCGGTCAGTTGTTTGCGGCACCATCGACCCGGCCCTACCAACCTTTATTGCGCCCGGTCTTATTATCGGCAATGTCTATTATTTAGTTATCGACGGTGTCAATGCCGCCATGTGTAAATATTTAATCACCGTCAACCAGGGGTCAACGGTGGGGCCTGAACTCGGTACGCTGGGGGATATTACGGGGCCCACACAGGTATGCCCGAAGGCCCTGGTCAATTATACGATCCCGCCCGTTCCATACGCACTGAGCTATACCTGGACCGCCCCTGCCGGCTCCAAAATCAACGGCGGCGGCAGCGCAGTGGTGGTGCCGGCGAACGGCGACAAAGGAACCACCGTATCCGTCTTATTTGGTAATCTCGGCGGTAATATCTGTGTGACAGCCTCCAATGTTTGTGATACACCGAAAACAATATGTCTTCCGGTCGTAAACCAGGCCATCCCCATTACTCAACTCCCCGACCGGGAATTGTGCTTTGAAGAACTACCTTTCTTCTGGGAAGAAGAACCCGGTAACTTTATCTCCGCTCCGGGCACCTACACCTTTACCTCAACCCCGTACACTTCTTTTTTGGGTTGCGACAGTACGGTGCGGCAAAAAATTATTGCCAAACCCCGTAAATTCAAAAACCTGCCGCCAACCTGGCTTTGTCAGGGCGACTGTTTACGCGTGGGCGATTATGACTACTGCGAATCCGGCAACTTCCAGGAAATGCTGGTTGCCGAAGACGGATGCGATAGTATGGTAAACTTTACGATCATCGTGATTCCTGTACGGTCCGGCGTAGTCAAGCCGGATACCATCACTTGCCGCACCCCTTCCATCGTACTCCGAAAAGACAGTACTACCACCGTGGCCAATACGGTTGTGTATAAATGGGTCAACAATCTTGGGACCGTGATCAGCAACGCCGATACCGCGGTAGTCACCGATGCCGGCCCTTATTATTTTATTGTAACCAACAACGGCGGGGGTAAAGCCTGCCCCGACACCACGGAGGTGCTGATACCGGTCAATAAGACAGCCCCCGTTTCCAATGCAGGACCCAACCGGATCATTACCTGCGAAGAACCACAAATACAACTCCAGGGCTCCGGTTCCACCGGGCCGCAATACACCTACCTGTGGATCGCGCTGAACGGCGGAAATATTGTTTCCGGTTCCGCTACCCTCACGCCTACCATCAACACTACGGGCACCTACCGGCTTCGGGTAACCAACCAGATCAACGGTTGCACGGCTACCGACAATACGATCGTATCGGCCGAGACATCTCCCCCGATTGTGAATGCCGGCGGCGGAACGTACACCTGCTCGACACCCAGTGTTGCCCTGACCAGTACGACCAACGCCGTCAATCCAACTTACGCCTGGACCGGCCCGAACGGCTTCACGTCGGCCCTGCAGAATCCGGTTGCCAACGTTTCCGGTAATTACACGGTAGTGGTGACCGATGGAAATACCGGCTGTACCAATTCGGCAGTGGCGGAAGTTATCGCCAACACCGCCGTCCCCGGTGCATCGACATCAAGTGGTGTGCTCACCTGCGTGGTCGACGCTGTTATACTCGGTGGCGCATCGCCGGCTCCCAATCCGCAATTTGCCTGGACCGGCCCGAACGGATTTGCGTCCAGCCTGTCCAACCCTACAGTCACCGAAGCGGGCACCTATGTGTTAGTCGTCACCGGCGCAAACGGTTGTACCAGCAGCGCCACGGCATTGGTGCCGCTCGACGATACGCCTCCGGGTGCTACCCTGGCCGTGCCGAACAACCTCAACTGCAATAATGCAACGGTCAATATTACGGCCTCCAGCACGGCGCCGCCTACCTCCCTCCAGCACAACTGGACCCGTCCGGACGGCTCCACGACCGCTACTGGCGTCATTCCGGTATTGGCCGCTGGTGCTCCCGGAAATTACAGCGTAGTCATTACCAATACCGAAAACGGTTGCACCAGCAGCGCTTCGGCCGCGGTCAATCAAACCCCGGCCGTCACGGCAGCCGTTGGAGCGGTTTCAAACGCCCTCTGTTTTGGTCAGCAGAATGGCAGCGCCTCGGTAACGCCCGGTGGTGGAAACGGCGCCTATACCTATCTGTGGAATACGGGCAATAACACGCAAACCCTGAATAACGTGGGCTCCGGCACGTACACCGTGACGATAACAGACGGTGAAAACTGCACCGCTACGGCTACCGCCACCATCACACAGCCGGCTTTGCTGACGGCAAATGCCACTTCTACGCCGCAAATGGCTAATGGCGTTGCCGACGGTACCGCTACGGTCAGCCCGGCAGGTGGTACCGCCGCATATACCTACTTGTGGAGCAACGGCGAAACGACTCAATCGGTTGCTGACTTGCTGCCAGGGTCTTTTACCGTAACCGTAACGGATGCCAACGGTTGCACGGCCGTCACCATTGCAACGGTAAATGCTTATGACTGTACAATCGACGCCGCGGTGGATGCTACGGATGCTACCTGTTTTGAAGCCAACAACGGACAAGCGACGGTGGTAACGATCAATGGTCAGACGCCTTTCACTTATGCCTGGAGCACCGGCGAAACTACGGTTTCAATCGGCAACCTGAAACCCGGTGTTTACACCGTTGTCGTGACCGACGCGGCCAATTGCCCGGAAGCGATAGCCTTCACCATTTCCGAACCTAATTTGCTTAAAGCCAATGCCACTTCGGCCAATTCAAGCGGGCCGTTGAGCAACGATGGCAGTGCAGAGGCCAACCCAACCGGCGGGGTCGGGCCTTACACCTATTTGTGGAGCACCGGCGGCACCGACGCCATGATTACCGGACTGATGGAAGGCTCTTATACCGTCACGGTGACCGATGAGAACGGATGCACAGCCGTACAGACCGTGCAGGTAATAGCCGGAAATTGCGGGATCGTAGCCAATTTCATCACCGCTCCGGTGGTGTGCAACGGCCAAAATGACGGCGCTGCCACTATCGTGCTGAACGGCGGAACCGGCCCCTTCACGTACCTCTGGAGTACGGGCGGAACGGCGGAAACCGAACCGAATCTGCCTGCCGGAACGCACACCGTCACGGTGACGGATGCTAATAATTGTGAAATTACGGAAGAAGTGACCATCACCGAACCGCCTGCGCTGACACTGGCGCTCGATAATGTGGTCAGTACGCCCTGCCCGAACGTACCGGAGGGCTCCGCCACGGTAGTGGCTGCCGGCGGCACCAGTCCTATATCGATCAGCTGGAGCAATGGCCAGTCCGGACCTACTGCGGTCGACCTGATTGCTGGAACGTACACCGTAACGCTGACCGACGACAATGAATGCAGTACCACCTTACAAGTCATCGTTCAGGCGATTGATACGGTACCGCCGGTCATTGCTACGGATAACCTGATCGCGCAGCTGGGTACCGCCGGAAACGTGACGCTGAGCATACAATCCGTCGGGTTGGATGTAACCGATAACTGCGGCGTTAAAACGGTAACCTTCATACCGGGGTCGTATAATTGTTCGCAACTGGGCCCACACCCCGTTCAAATTACGGCAACGGACGAAGCCGGGAACACATCGGTAGACACGATTATTATCACGGTAGTGGACAACCTGGCGCCGACGCTGACTTGCCCGTCGAGTATTATCCGGTGTTTCGGAAACGACATCGTGGAATACGATGCGCCGGTAGCCACCGACAACTGCCTCGGAAACGGCGGCATGTTTGCCCTCGTGACCGGATTCCCGAGTGGAACCACCTTCCCGGCCGGTACCACCACCAATACCTATACCTACACCGACGCCGACGGAAATATCGGTTCCTGCACCTTCGAAGTAACGATTTTAGACCCGATCGACATCACCGGACAGGTGATCAATGACATCGATAGTCAAATGATCGCCCGCATCGACATCAACGTGACGGGCAGCCTTTCCCCCTACACCTTCGAGTGGATGTTCAACGGCGAAACCGTCGATACTACCGAGGACCTGACCGATATAGGCGCCGGCGTGTATACGGTAACCGTAACGGACGAGGCCGGTTGTACGAGCACAAAATCGTTCGAAGTGTTCAGCATGGTGGATACCGACGAACCGGCCTGGGCAAACGGCCTGCTCATCGTACCCAACCCGACCAGTGGCCGCCTTTCCGTAATTTTCCCGGACCAACTCAGCCACGACGTGTACCTGACGGTATTCGATCTGACCGGCCGCTTGGTACAAAGAGAATCGATGCAGGCGCCCAAACGGGTGGACTTTGACTTATCCGCCCAACCGGATGGCTTCTATACCTTGTTATTGCAGGTAAATGGCAGGATCGTCGCCCGGAAAATTGTGGTGAGCCGGTAAAACGCATGATGTAGCATAAAAATACGTATTTAATGAGCCGTCTTTCCCCTGAACGGGAATGACGGCTCTTTTTTAAATAAACCATGGTTGGTTCTGTGTTTTTTAGAGCCATACATAACACAACTGCCCATTACCCGTTAACTTTGTCAAAAAAAACGCATACCCATACACTATGAGAATTATCTGCTTCTTGCTAATTGTATTTAGTACCACTATTGCCAACGCACAAAACGCCACCATTCTCGCTCCGCAAAAGGCGCCTGCCGCGGCCAATCCTGCGCCCGCTGCCGCCGCTCCCGCTCAGGCCACTCCACCCAACGGCAACTCCCGCAGGTCCGCCGCCGTGAACAAAGTACGGGGCAAAACTGCCCCCGCGACCCAACAGGCCAAGGGCGCCGACCCAAGCCCGGTGACGTACAGTACGACCAGCAGCGCCGTCGAGGCTGTACCGGAAGAACCGGCTACCACCGTTACCGTAAATGGAAAAGAACGTTACCGGGATGTCCGGAAAGGAAAAGGCCAGGTACACTTTGGCGTGTTCACCCCGGTAAACGAACTATATTTTGTCCAGTTCGGCGTATTCTGCAACGATGCCCCGGTAACGCATGCCCCTGATGTTGAGGGCGTTTACCTGGTTTGGCACGCTGAAAGTACCTGCCCCGGCGGCACCAAAGGCGCTGCCTACATCGTAAAGGGGTTCCCCACCGAGGAGGAAGCCAAATCCGAAGTAAAAACCCTGAAGTCGCAGGGTATCGACTGCTGGTACAATCCGGCGCTGTCGGGTGTGAAGGTGGAGATTATCGGGGTGCGGTAATCTATCCGGGAGCCATCCCTTACCATATTTTTAAACACACCGGCGTGGGCACGTTGCTGCTTACACCGGTGTGTTTTAGTTTTCCCGTTTCCGGATCAATCCGGAATGCCACCACGTTACCCGAATTTTGGTTGGCGGCCAGCAGCAGTTTGCCGTCGGGTGTGATCATAAAATTACGGGGCAGCGCGCCTTGTGTGGATTCGTGCCCAACCAGCGCGAGTTTGCCGGAGGCGGGATCGACGCTGAAAATAACGATGCTGTTGTGTCCGCGGTTGGAGCCGTATACAAAGCGGCCGTTGGGATGCACATGGATATCGGCGCAGGTGTTATTGCCCTGAAACCCTGCCGGCAAAGTGCTCAAACTGTCGAGTATTGCCGGTTTCAGCCCATCAGCCCCGAAGCGTACGGCGGCGATGCTGCTGCTGTTTTCATTGATCACAAAACCCAGGGTGCGGTTCGAGGGATGGAAATCGAAATGCCGCGGTCCGGCGCCCGGCGACAGGTGCAGGCTATCGGCGCGGAGCAGTTTACCTGCGTTCATCTGATACAAAAATACCTGGTCATCGCCCTTGTCCACGGCCAGGATACGTTCGGCGCCAAAGGGGGTCGGAATAATCATGTGCGCCCAGGGCGAGCTGCCCGGGTGTTTGTCCGAACTCAGCGAGTCGGTGAGAGAGCCGTCGGGATTAAGGCCGTAACTGACTACATTGCCGGTGACGTAATTGGCGATCAGGACATACTTTCCGCCCGCATCCGTAGAGATGTGGCACGGCGCCGCACCATAACTCGGCATCTCATTGATTTTTAGTAGTTTGCCGCCCCCTTCAATACGGTAGGCCACTACGCTTCCATAGGGAGATTCCGGCTTTCCGCCGTTTTCGGCCACGGCATAGAGGTATTTTTTATCCGGAGAAACGGTCAGGAACGACGGATTGGCAATGCCGGTAGTGGTGTCGGTGATGAGGAGGGCGCCGGTGGCGGTATCGAGGCGGCAGGTATAGATGCCGGCGGCTTTGCCCTGCACGAATCCGAGGTCTTCGGTGTAGGTTCCCACAAAAACAATTGGACGGGTATCCTGTTTTTGAGGTTGATTTTGGTTGCATGCAGCCAAAAAGAGCAGTGCAGGAAGCAGGTATTTCATAAAAAGAGCAGGTTAAAACGTTAAATTATATGCTGGACAAATATCGCCATTTATTTCCCGAACTGGAAGAACCGCTTCGCCGCGAATTGCAGGAAAAAGGCCGCATCGTGGAGGCAAAGGCCGGACAACTTTTGCTGCAAACCGGTCAGAACATCCGGAACACGATCATTGTGCTGGACGGCCTGGTAAAACTGTATCGCGAAGACGACCAGGGCGATGAGTTTTTTATGTATCACCTCGAACCCGGCGACGGCTGCGCCTTGTCGCTGATCTGCGATCGCTCGCATCATGCCAGCGCCGTGACCGCTAAAGCGGTGACCGACGCCGTCTTGCTGGTGGTACCGGTAGAACAAACCGAAAACTGGATGCGGCAATACCGTACCTGGTACCATTTTGTGGTAGGCACTTACCGAAAACGGTACCTTGAACTACTGGAAACCATCGACAGTATCGCTTTTCACAACATGGACGAGCGCCTGGAGTTTTACCTCCGCCGGCACCGCGATACGCTGGGTACCAACGTGCTTCAAATCACCAACACCGAAATAGCCCAGGAACTCAACTCTTCGCGTGAAGTAATCTCCCGTTTGATGAAAAAACTGTCGGAAGACGGAAAGGTACGCCTGCTGAAAAACGGCATTGAAATCCTTAACATGTAAGACTTTATGAAATAATAAATCCCAGCTGTGATAAATATCACGGATTCCTGCCTGCTGCCCGCCTCACCTTTGCAGCGTATTACATAAAAACGCTACAACAGACAATTTTTATTCCATGGTGATCGCTGGTTATTTAGCATCTGCATTGATCGGTTTATCGCTGGGCCTCATCGGCGGCGGCGGTAGCATTCTGACAGTACCCGTACTGGTTTATTTATTCGGCGTCGATCCGATTCTGGCCACGGCCTATTCCCTGTTTATCGTGGGCGCCACCAGCCTGGTAGGCACCGTGCCCAAATACCGGGAACATTTGGTGAACCTCAAAACCGCCGTTATTTTCGGTATTCCTTCCATTGCCGCAGTATATGCCACACGGGCCTGGCTGGTGCCGCTGATCCCCGATCCGATTGGTACTTTCGGGAGTTTTGTGCTGACCAAATCCGTGCTCATCATGGTGCTGTTTGCCGTGCTCATGGTCTTTGCATCGGTGTCGATGATCCGGGATCAGAAAGTCGGAAAAGCAGTGGATGAGACCGCGCCACAGCGCTTCAACTACCCCATGATCCTGCTCGAAGGCGCCGTGGTCGGCGTGCTGACCGGCTTGGTAGGGGCAGGTGGCGGTTTTTTGATCATTCCGGCCCTGGTGTTGTTTAGTAAACTGCCGATGAAGCAAGCCGTAGGAACCTCCCTCCTCATCATTGCCGCTAAATCGTTGTTCGGGTTTCTCGGCGACCTCACACATTACAATCTTGACTGGATTTTGCTGGGCACCGTCACCATACTGGCTATTTTCGGTATTTTTCTCGGCAACCGCCTCAGCCGTTATATAGACAGCGACAAACTTAAAAAGGCATTCGGCTGGTTTGTGCTCGTTATGGGCGTGTACATCCTGCTTAAGGAGTTGGTCTTTTAACGCCAATATGTAAAATTTAAAAGTCGAAGTGCAAAGGGGGCGTGATTTGTGTCACGGATTTCACCTTAAATTCGTCCGTAACTTTGTATCATCAAATTAAACAAAAACAAAAAAGGCTATCCAGTCATGAAAATTGAGCAAATTTATACCGGTTGTCTGGCGCAGGGCGCCTACTACATCGAAAGCGAAGGCGAAGCAGTGGTCATTGATCCGCTGCGCGAAGTAACGTCCTACTTAGAGAAAGCCGAAAAAGACGGCGCGACCATTAAATATGTGTTTGAAACGCACTTTCATGCTGATTTTGTGAGTGGCCATATCGACCTGAGTAAAAAAACCGGGGCTGCCATCGTGTACGGGCCCAACGCCAATCCGACGTTCGACGCCCATATCGCCAAAGACGGCGAAGAATTCAAGGTGGGTAAAATACGCTTCCGGGTGCTGCATACGCCGGGCCATACGATGGAAAGCACCTGCTACCTGCTGCTGGATGAAAACGGCAAAGAAACAGCGCTCTTTTCGGGCGATACGCTCTTTATCGGCGACGTGGGCCGGCCCGACCTGGCTCAAAAAGCCGCACACATGACGCAGGAACAACTCGCCGAAACCCTATTCGATTCGCTGCGCAATAAGGTAATGACCCTGTCCGATGACGTAATTGTGTACCCGGCACACGGCGCCGGTTCTGCCTGCGGCAAAAATATGTCTAAAGAAACCTTCGATACCCTCGGCCACCAGAAAGCGACTAACTACGCCTTGCGCGCCGATATGACGAAGGCAGAGTTTGTGAAAGAAGTAACGACAGGCCTAATGCCTCCGCCGGCCTACTTCCCGCTCAATGTCGCCCTGAACAAACAAGGCTACGATAGTATCGACGACGTCATGAAACGCGGCACACAACCGCTGTCGCCCCGCGCCTTCGAGGCCGCCGCTAACGAAACCGGCGCGTTGATCCTCGATACTCGCGATCCGCAGGTGTTTGCCAAAGGTTTTGTGCCCAACGCCATCAACATCGGCATCGACGGCTCCTTTGCTCCCTGGGTGGGCGCGCTCATCCCGGATGTGAAACAGGAACTCCTGATCATCACCGAGTCCGGCCGCGAAGAAGAAGTGGTTACCCGCCTGGCTCGTGTCGGCTACGATTATTGCCTCGGATACCTCGACGGCGGCATGGAAGCCTGGGAAAAAGCCGGCCTGGAGCTCGACCGGATTGAAAGTATCTCCCCGGAAGAACTGGCCGCCCGGCTCGCCAAAACGCCCGATGCGCCGGTATTCGACGTGCGCAAAAAAAGCGAGTACGACAGCGAGCACCTCGAAGTGGCCGAAAATGCGCCTCTGGACTTCGTCAACGAGTCGATGCTTCAGATGCCGAAAGACAAAACGACCTATATCCATTGTGCCGGCGGATACCGCTCCATGATTTTTACCAGTATTCTGCGCGCCCGCGGGTATGAAAACCTGGTAGAGGTGCAAGGCGGTTTCAAAGCGCTGAAGGAAACGGAAATGTTTAAAATCACCGACTACGTTTGCCCAAGCACCTTGTTGTAATGCCGACTGTTAGTCGGCATAAAAATGACTGGCGCAACCATTCCCCGGGTGACTTCGAGTCACCCGGGGAATAACAGAAAACAACCTATGCGATACATCCTCCTCACGATCATATTTCTGTCCATTAACGCCGGAATATCGGCCCAGGCCGGTACAATGGTATCGGATACGGCCCGGCCGGTAGCGGGAAGTGTACGCGAGGCATTTCAAAAAGGTCGTTTTCATGGCAACTTCCGGTCGTATTTCATGGCCACCGACAACACCCGGCAACTACAGGATTATTACGCCCTGGCTGCCGGCGGGGGCATGAACTACCAGACGGCGGCTTTTCACGGATTCCGGTTCGGGCTGGGCGGGATATTTCAATATAACCTCGCTTCGTCCGATCTCGAAAAACGCGATTCCGCCACCAAAGCCTCCAACCGGTATGAAGTGGGATTGTTCGATATTACGGACCCGGGTAACCGGACCAATCTCGACCGCCTGGAGGATCTTTGGTTGCGCTATGAGTGGAAAAAATCACAGATCACCCTCGGGCAGCAGGCGGTACAAACTCCTTTTATCAATCCGCAGGACGGTCGCATGCGGCCTACGATGGTGTCGGGTTTATGGACCGAAATCAACGAGTGGAAACATACGAAAATCGAAGGCGGTTGGCTTTGGAGCATCTCTCCGCGCAGTACCGTGAAATGGTATTCCGTTGGGCATTCCATCGGGATTTACCCGAAGGGGTTGAATCCCGACGGCACCTCGAGCGGTTATCCGGAAAACCTGCAAAGCAAAGGAGTCGGTTTGTTGGGCATAACCCGGCAATTCGGCCCGCGAATGCGGGTACAACTCTGGAATCAATACGTGGAAAATATATTCAACACGGCGCTGATTCAGACTGATTATGCGCACCCGCTCCGAAACGGCCATAAAATCCTGCTCGGTCTGCAATGGACACACCAGAACGCCCTGTCTGCCGGGGGGCATGAAGACCAGACCAGAACGTATTTCCCGAAAGGGGCCAGTGCGAATGTGATCAGTACGCAGGCGGGCTGGCAGCACAACGGCTGGCAAGCCCTGGCTGCCTGGACCAGGACGACTGCGGACGGACGCTTTCTGAATCCGCGGGAATGGGGACGAGAGCCTTTTTACACCTTTATAACGCGGGAACGTATCGAAGGCAGCGGCGACGTAAACGCCGTCTCCGGGAGAGTAATCTGGCAGCCGGCCGGCAATAAATGGCGTTTTGAAGCCGCTTACGGTCGTTTTTATCTGCCGGATATTAAAGACGTATTGCTGAATAAATATGGCTTCCCGGCTTACGACCAGATCAATCTTGATGTACGTTATACCTTTGGCGGCGCATTGAAAGGCCTGCGTGCCCAACTGCTCTATGTGTATAAAGGCCGCCTGGGCGACGTTTATGGAAATGATAAATATATCATCAATAAAGTAAACATGGGGCTTTATAATGTGGTACTGAATTATACGTATTAAAGGAGTTTTGATTTTTATCATAATTCATTGATAGATAACATGCCGTAAGTATAATATAGGTTTACCGATTCATCATTCATCATTCATCATTCATCATTCATCATTTCTAGTAAATGGAATTTCTCACACAACCTTGGCCCTGGTGGACGGCCGGCATCATCATCGGTCTGACCGTGCCGGCGCTACTGTTTTTGGGTAATAAACATTTTGGTATATCGGCCAATCTGCGCCATATCTGCGCAGCTTGCCTGCCCGCCAACGTCAAATTTTTTCAGTACGATTGGAAAAAAGAAGCCTGGAATTTGTTTTTTTCTGCGGGTATCATCGTCGGGGCCGTGATCGCTACGGTGCTGTTACAAAACCCTGATCCGGTACAAATTCACCCTGAATTGGCGGGCGACCTCGCTGCCAACGGCATCACCCGGATCGATGGTCTGGTACCGGCAGACTTGTTCAGTTGGGACAGCCTGCTGACGTGGCGCGGACTGATCATGATGGTCGGCGGCGGATTTTTGGTCGGGTTCGGTACCCGTTACGCCGGCGGATGTACTTCCGGTCACGCGATCATGGGCTTATCCGACCTCCAGGTACCTTCGCTGATCGCAACGATTTCTTTCATGGCCGGCGGTTTTCTGATGGCCAATCTTATTCTGCCCTATATTCTGGCACTTTAAATTGAAAAAAACAATGGCTAATATACAGTCCTTTCAAACCGCAGAACAAGAAGCGGTACTTAACCCAGAGACCGACTTCGAAGTGCGTTCCCTCGACACGATGTGCGTGAACGAGTCGCAATTGTCGCACCCCTGGTGGCACAACCTTAAATACGCGCTCGTCGGGATCTTTTTTGGCATCACCTTCGTGAAGGCAGAGATCGTATCCTGGTTTCGTATTCAGGAAATGTTCCGGCTGGAATCCTTTCACATGTACGGCGTTATCGGCACAGCGGTCATGGTCGGCGCGTTGTCGGTTTTTCTGATTAAAAAATTCAAGGCAAAAAGTATCTACGGCGAGCCCATCACTTTTCATCCGAAAAAGTTCAATAAAGGCCAGATATACGGCGGCCTGATCTTCGGCTTGGGTTGGGCTATGACGGGCGCTTGCCCTGGGCCCCTTTTCGCTCAAATCGGCACCGGCGCCACGGTTATCTTCGTCACGCTGATCAGCGCGATTGCCGGAACCTGGGTGTATGGGTATTTTCGGGATAAGCTGCCGCATTAAGCCTCCCTACCGCGTATAATTTAATAACAGCAGCAGCTCCTCCCAATTCGCTTCGCCCACTGGAATCTCGTGTTCGCCGATCCGGATTTCTTTGTTGCGAAGCGATTCAATTTTGTCCAGCCGGATAATAAAGGATTTGTGTACGCGGAAAAAGCCCTGTGCCGGCAGTTTTTCCTCCATCGCTTTCAGGGTCGACTTGGTCAGCACGGGTTTCTTTGCCGTTTGCAGGTAAATCTTCACGTAGTCCTTCATCCCTTCTATGTGGGTGATGTCGCGTACGGAGATTTTGACCAATGAATATTCGACATTGACGAAGAAAAAATCCGGACTTTCCGCTTCGGCGGGCATTGCGACCGGTGCGGCTTTGGGGGATGCCAGGGCTTCTTTTTTGCGCTGCGCATCCAGAGCCTTGTATGCGGCTTTAGTGAACCGCTCGAGGCTGACGGGTTTCATCAGATAATCGATCACATCGAGGTCGTAACTTTCCACGGCGTAGTTCGGGTAGGCGGTCACGAAGATGACCATCGGTTTTTCCGGCAAGCTTTGCAGGAATTGGGTGCCCAGCATACCCGGCATCTGGATATCGAGAAACATGAGGTCGATGGGGGTTTCCTGGAGTGCCTGCATGGCCTCGAAGGCGTTTTTACAACTGCGCACCAATTCCAGAAACGGTATCTGCCGGATGTTGTCTTCCAGCATCCGGCGGGCAAGACTTTCGTCGTCGACGGCAAGGCAGCGCAGTTTCATCGGTGGAATTTCAGGTTCAGGTTTACCAGAAACCAGTCGTCTTCTTGTTTCACTTCCAGGCGGTGCGTATCCGGATAGAGCAGTTCCAGGCGCCGGATCACGTTGCGCAGACCGATACCTGAACTGTTGTCTTTCACTTCCGCCCCTCCGGTGGCTACTTTGTTGCGTACGCTGAAAAACAACTCCTGTTCGTCAAATTTGACGGAGATTTCGATTAGCGGCTTGTCGATCAGGCCTACGCCGTGTTTGAACGCATTTTCCACAAAAGGGATCATCAGCAAGGGCTCGATGATTTGCGCCCCGGCGCGGCTTTCGATATTCAGGCGGATATCGACGTCTTCTTCGAAGCGGATTTTTTGCAAATCCACATAGTTTTTCAGGTAGTCCAGTTCTTTTTCCAGTGGTATCTGGGTGTCGGCCGATTCATACAACATGTATCGCATCAGGTCGGACAACTTGATGGTGACCGGTTCGGCCAGGTCCGAGCGCGAGCGAATGAGGTAAACGATACTGTTGAGGATATTGAAAATGAAATGTGGGCTGATCTGCGAGCGCAGGAACGACAATTCCGATTGCAGGCGTTCGCCATGTTCCTGTTCGCGGGCTTTTTCTTGCTTGAACAGGTAGATGGTCATTGCATAACCGGTGCTGACGGCCGTCACAAAAAGCACGTGAAAAATTACCCGCAACGGATCTTTTAATTCCTTGATAAAGGTGCAATGTAACAGCCAGCTTTTCATGGCTACCTGGATGAAAATAAATAGGATTGCCAGGGCAAGAATCGACAGCAGGTAAGGCCCGATACCATGTTTGCGCAACAAACGGGGCGCGAGCCAGGCCGTGTTTAGAAAAAACAGAGGAATATTGGTGAGCATCATGGGGAACAGCTGGATCAACACCCGGCGCCCTTCCTCCGTGCTGCCCCAGGTCAGGAACGGCAAACCCAGCATATAGGTCCAGAACAGGAGGTGAAACACCACCCTGACCCACCACTCTGCCGGAATTTTACTGCGGAATAAAGCCATTTTTATAAATTCGGCTGCAAAGGTACGTCTTGATGCCTGGGAAAAAGGCAGGTGGCGACGAAACCGGAGTTTCAGGCGATGTAAAGGGGGAATGCGGCTTTATTCATGGATTTATAGCCTTTTTCAAGGATTATATAGCCGAATTTCGGGGATGAAATCGAAATCCTTTCGATTGTGGGTAAAAATCTGAAGATTATTAGCAATTGCAGTCGCGGCTATCAACATGTCTGCAATTCTTACTTTGTGGCTTATCGAGTAATTCACAATCAGCCCATTAAAGATATTTGAGATTTCTTCAGTCAAAGGATATGTTGCAAGTGCATTGAAAAAACGCCTGTAAATTTCAAAATCTTTTTTGTTCCTGGCGCCGTAATATATTTCTGCATGGGTAATAACAGAGATGCCAATGTTTGAAGGGCCAATTTTCATTAGTTGCTCTGTTACTTTTCTATCACCTCGAAAATGGTGGATAATAGCCGTTGAGTCACAAAGAATTATTTCGTTTTTCGCCATGCTTCGTCACGAAAGTTTTCAATTTCCATTTTTCTGTTTTTCCAAATGCCAAAGGTTTCGGCAAATGGGTCTTCCACTTGTGCGGATTTGTCAATAAATTCAATTTCAACACCCAATTTTCTTTCAATAACCTCTTCCATTTCTATTGGGGTTTGCAGTTTGCTTAATGCGAAAAAAGAAACTCCCGGCTCATTAACTGCATCAGTGCTCGCTTGACCGATTTGATGTAAATTTTCTGTCTTTGAAAGGTGATAAAGGGCCACCCAAATCAATGTTAATACGGCTACCTGCAATGCACCTTTCACATCCTCATCCATAAAAATTTCTAATTTATCACCCCTTTTTACATCCATTCGAGCAAGAAACGGCGTAATTTCATTTTTATCCTGCTTTAAGGCGTCGTTCAAGTCAATCGCAATTACCTGCATGATTTTGTTTAAATTTATGCACAAATGTAATAAAAAATCGCGAAAAAAATCTTCCAGGATCAAGGGCAAACCTGATTTATTCCACTTTACATCTCCACATTTCCCGGTTTCATCTACACATCCATTTTCGCGTGTTTCCCCGCCCCACTTTTGCAGCGCCTTTCAAAAACAGGGCATCAGGATTTACCTGAAATTCTATCCTCTTCACCTTTCAACACCGCTCTAAAATGAAATTTAAACACCTTTCGCTCGCTTTCGCCGCCCTGCTCGCGGTAGCCGGTATTGCCGGTTTGTCGTTCACCAATGCGCCCGAAACCTATAAAGTGGACGTCGCCGCCAGTAAAGTAGAATGGAAAGCCTACAAAGTGACCGGCCAACACTTCGGCACGGTCAACCTCAAGTCGGGTTCGCTCGCTTTCACCAACGGCGCGCTCAGCGGCGGCTCCTTTGAAATGGATATGACCAGTATCAAGGTGAAAGACATCGAAGGCGAATGGGCCGGCAAACTGGAAGGCCACCTCAAGTCCGACGACTTTTTCAGTGTGGAAAAACACCCGGCTGCTTCTTTTGTCATCACCAAAGTGGCTTCGCGTGGCACCCCCGGCGCCTACCGTGTGACCGGTAACCTGAGCATCAAAGGAATCACCAAAGAAATCAAACTCGACGCAACGGTAACCACAGAAGGTAATAAAGCCAATGCCCAGGCCGCGTTCAAAGTGGACCGTACCAACTACGATATCCAATACCGCTCCGGCAACTTTTTCGAAAATCTCGGCGATAAAACCATTTACGACGAGTTCGATTTGAATGTGACGCTGGTGGCCGGGAAGTAAAGAATATCGAATATCGAACACGGAATTTCGAATGTCGAAGTCCTTGAATATCGAATATCGAACACGGAATTTCGAATATCGAAGTAACATAACGAATGACGATATCACGGTGTACTCTACGAATACTTCGACATTCGACATTCCGTGTTCGATATTCGATATTCTAGGACTTCGTGGTGAAAAAAATTTTCAATCTACCCACCACTCCAAAAACCACCGTTCCATGCAAAATATTCGCTTCTCCCTCCTTCTGCTGACCCTCTTCTCCTTCGGCGCCCTTGCTGCCCAGTCGCCTGCACGGCCCGCCGGCATGAAAATGCCCGCTACCGGCCGCCTGTACGGCAAACTGCTCGATGCCGGCACTAAAGAGCCCATCGGCTTTGCCACGGTAGCCGCCTACACGGCAAAAGATTCGCTCGTGGGCGGTGGGCTCACCCGCGAAAACGGCGATTTCAACCTGACCAACCTCCCTGCCGGTCCCCTCAAAATTACCCTGAGTTTTATGGGCTACCAGGCCCTGGAAAAACAGGTGATCATTACCCCGCAAAACAACGAACAAGACCTCGGCAACCTGTCGATAGGCGTTTCGTCGCAAATGTTGAAAGAAGTGGTGGTCAGCGCAGAACAATCCACCATTCAGCTCCGCGCCGACCGCAAAGTATTCAACGTGGAAAAAAACCTCGCGAGCGCCGGCGGCACCGCCGAAGATATCCTCAAATCGGTACCCTCCGTGAACGTGGATGCCGACGGAAACGCCGCACTGCGCAACCAGAACGCTCAAATATTAATTGACGGCCGCCCAACACTACTCAGCCTGAATCAAATCCCCGCCGGCGACATCGAGCAGGTGGAGGTAATCACCAACCCCGGAGCCAAATATGACGCCAACACCACGGGCGGCATCCTGAATTTAGTCTTGAAAAAGAACCGTAAACCGGGCTACAACGGCATGGTCAGTGCCGGCGTGGGCACGGCCGGCCGCTACAACGGCATGGCCAACATCAGCGCAAAACAAGGCCCCTGGAACGTGTCGCTGAACTACAACGTGAACACCAACAAAAACCTGACGAATGGCTACCTGTACCGCACCGACCTGGTCGATGGTCAACCCGTCCGTTATTTCAACCAGGAAAACGCCACGGAATTCGGCAACCTCTTCCAGTTCGGCCGCCTGAATATCGACTACACGCTCGACAACCGCAACACCCTTACCCTGGCCGGCAACGCCATGGGCGGTGATTTCCGCCCGAATGAAATCCAGCGGTTCACCGAACTTGACGGGCAACAGAATCGCATCTCCTCCGGCAGCCGGAGTAGCAACACCGACGGCCAGTGGCGCAACTACACCGCTCAGGGCGCCTGGCGGCACACGTTCCCCGAAAAAGGCAAAGAACTCGTGCTCGACGGACAATATACCCTCGGTCGCTCGAACAATACCAATATTTTCGAAACGCGCAACTTTCTGCCCGACGGCGCCGAAATGCCCAACCCGGAACTGCAAAACAATATCGGCGGCAACCGCAGCAATCAGGCGCAGGTACAATTCGACTTCACTGACCCCGTCGGCGAAAACGCCAAATTCGAATTCGGCGCCAGGTTTTTCCGCAAAACGACGAATACCTGGCTCGATGTGACGCATTTCGACTACAACGATTTCGCCTTCGAGCCCGACAGTATCCTGACCACCAACTACGACATCACCGAGATGATTAATGCCGCCTATGCCAACTATACCGGTGCTTTCGGCAACTGGGGCTACGTGGCCGGGATGCGCTTCGAAGCATCGAGTTTCCAGGGCAAACAACTCACCTCGGAGCAGGAATTCAGTTACAACTACCCCGGCAGCGGCAGCAATGTGTGGAAAGCCTTTTTCCCCAGCCTGTACCTGACGCGCAAACTGGGCGACAACCAGGAGATTCAGGTGAACGCAAGCCGGAAGATCAACCGTCCCAACTGGTTCCAGATCATGCCGTTTTTTATGTTTGCCGATAAATACAATTACCGTATTGGCAACCCGGCCCTGCGCCCCGAATTCGTCAACCTGGCCGAAGCTAACTATAACCTGTTGTTCGGGCAAAACGCCCTGCTCGCCTCGGTGTATGTGCGCCACACGCAGGACCCCATCACCAGTATCACCTACCGTTCGCCCGACGACCCCAACGTGCTCGTAAGCACCTTCGAAAACGGCTCGAACGCCATCGCTTTCGGGATGGACAATACCCTGAAACTGAATCTTGGGAAATCCATCGAATGGACCAATAACCTGAATGTATTCCAAACCAAAATCACGGCGCAGAATTTTGAAAATTCCGGCTGGGCCTACAATGCCAAATCGACGCTGAGCCTGCGGCTGCCGGCAGCCATCAGCGTGCAGGCAATGGCGAACTACGAGTCGCCGCGTATCCTGCCGCAGGGCAAAACCGCGCCGATGTTTTTCAGCGATTTATCCGTGAAAAAAGACTTTGGCAAAAACTTCTCGCTCACCCTGGCGCTGGTGGACGTGTTCGATTCCCGGCGCATGGGGCAAAACCTGGAAACAAGTAACTATATCCAGGATTTCAGCCGCCGTCGCGAAAGCCGGTTCATACGGGCCACGGCCTTGTGGCGTTTTGGGAAACAAGATATGTCGTTGTTTAAAAACAAGAAGCCGCAGCGGGGCGGGGGGCAGGAAGAAGGCGGGTTTGGGTATTAGACCGAACCCTTCAGTACCGCCTTTGCCTGCTGTTCCATCCCGTATCGCATCCAAAATGCCGCGTACATCATGCGCAACATGTTGTTGTTCGGATGTTGTTCGAGCAATGCCGCATACTGTTCATCGGCGGCGGCGTACCATCCCGCTTTTTCCAATGCTACGGCCTCCATCATGCCGCATAAAACCGGATCGCCGGTGGGATAGACGGATGATTTGGACGCTTTTTGTGCCGCCGCGGCCTGCTCTTCTGCGGATAAAAGGGTAAACTGAAGGGCGCCGGACGCCGCTCCGCCGGCCTCCGGCAAACGCACTTTCCAGGTATAAATTTGGTTTGGCGCCAGGTTCAATTCGCCGAGGTCAATCTGCACGGCGGATTCTGAAGTGGTGACGCTGTACAATACCTCGTTGTTTTGATCCAAAATTTCCAGTTGGCAAGCCGCCGCCGCTTTCGGCTCCGACCAGGAGAAGCGGGCCATATCCGGTTGCAGTTTTCCAAAGGGCAAAATCAGAACAATATCGGCGTTTTTTCCTCCCCACCCGTCGCCGGCTTGTTTGGGTTCGGTGACGGCATTGCCCCACCCATCGCCGGCTTGTTTGGGGTCGGTGACGGCGGTGCCCCATCCATCGCCGGCTTGTTTGGGGTCAGTGACGGCGTTGCCCCAGCCGTCTCCGGCTTGTTTAGGATCGGTAACGGCGGTACCCCAACCGTCACCGGCTTGTTTAGGATCGGTAACGGCGCTAGTCCATCCGTCGCCCAATTGTTTAGCGGCCGCCAATTCCACGGCAGCGCGGATGTATTTCCCGAAATCAGGATCGAAGTTGAGGGTTGCCAGGCCACCCGGCTTGAAAAGGTCGGGCAAAGCGTACACGCCATGGCCCTGAATACTTTTCATGCGCCCGTTGCAATACACCACCGCGACGGCCCCATCTCCCAATTGAAGTGTTCCACTTGTTTTGACGACCGCGCCGGGGGCGATTTCAAGTTTTACGGCGTTGTCGGCTGATGTGTAATGAACCTCCCCCTGGCAGGAGATGACTACTGCCGGGAATTCGCCTTTTATAGCAGTTGACGTAACGGCGAAGAGTTGGATGCCGGAGCGCATAAAAAAAGGATGCTTCATAGTTATGATTATATTTATCGGGTGGTATAATTGATCCAGCGAACCAGTTTTTTATCCTTACCGGAAATAATAAAAATGATTTTCAATTTTTTGTACACCAGGATATCCCCCATCGGGGTTTCGACCGTGCGCCGGGGCTCGCCATACGCCGAGACGATTCTGGCGCGATCGTCGCCCAGGGCAATACCCCTGGCCGTTTTGCCTTCGTAAGCGGCATTGGTGGTCAGCTGAAAAATAGTGAGCACGGGATTGTCGCCGGTCCCCTTACTCATATAGATTTTGGAATTGGGCCCCGGAGCGGGATTTTGGTGAAAAGCCCGGCCATTGGTTAGTTCAATGGATCGGTCCGGATCATAAGCGGGCCCGTCGCTATCGGTCGGGTAGGCAACAAAAATAAACTCCAGGCCGTCAATCGCTTCCTCGTCGAATGTTCCTGTTCTTTCCGTTTTTTCCGGTTCCCAGGCCTCCCCGTTGAGGATTTTCAGGTTGACGGCTGCCAGAGGGCTCTTGTTTACCGTAGCAGCCGTTTCAAATAGTTTTTTCGCCGCTGCGGTATTGCCGCTTTGGGCCTCCAGGATACCGGTCAGGATATCCGCGTCTACGGCGGTTTTAGCATATTTGGCATTTTCCAGGGCGCGCGAGCGGGCTTCCACTTCGGCATAAAAGCGGGCGCGTACCGGGTCGCCCAACAAGGCTAAAACGCAGGCTTTGTTGAGGTAAGCCGGCGCGTAGCCGGAATCCAGGCTGATGGCGACGTCGAAATGCACCAGGGCCTGCCGGAGTAATTCGTTTCGGTCGGGCTCTCCCTCCATGCTTCTGGAGCCGCCTGTGGATTGCAGGTCGAGTTGAATAGGGTAGTGGTATTTGATTTCACTTTCATCGAACAGCCCGAGGGCCCTCAGCGCCCTGGCCACGCCCATGTTGTTGTAAATTTCCCGGCTTTGATACCGCATCACCACATAAAGATAGTATTCGTAGGCTTCGTCGTAGCTGCCAATAGCGTTGAGCAGGTTTGCCAATTCGAAGACCTCCACCAATGCTTCCAGTTTTTGTTTCGTCCGGCGGCTTATTTCCTGGCGGTCGGCTAAGGACGGATAGCCGTTTGCCATCACGTTCTCGTCCTTCATATTGTATGTTTCGTACAATTGCTGCATCAACTCGGCGCCTTTGTCGAATATGCCGTATCCGGCCGAGTAGGCCAGGAAACCGCCGAGGTAATCGGCTTCGGTTTCGTTGGCCACTTTGTCCAGCATCCCTTTGATTTGTATCCCGATAGGCAGATCGGAGTACTCACTGGCAAATCCCCTGCGCCAGCCGTGTTTTTCGTAGTAATGGGTCAGTTCGTGGCCGAGCAGAAAAGCCAGGGCGGGATCGCCGAATGCTTCGCAGACTTTGTAGGCTTTTTGTTCCAGCTGCACTTGCAACAGATCATAGTTCATAAAGGCCACACTTTCTTCACGGTCGAGCAATAGGAAATCGGGCACCGGATAACGGTAGTCGCCGCGGGCTTCCACTAATTTATCAAACACTTGTTTGGCGCGTTGGTAAGCGTTATCGGTGATGCTCGTTGCCGGCGCTCCAAACGTGTCGGTAGTTTGTGCCAGGGGGATGCTGCGGATTGGCGTGCTCATTTGAAGTTGTTTAGCCGTAATTTTTTGAAGGAACAAAAGTCTTTATTCCTCCACTGTTTCTATCCACCACCATGCGCATTTCCGGTCCGGGTCCACGTCTCCCAATTCCAGTTGGCCGGATCCGTTGTGTAAATATCCTTCTATCCAGCGGTTTTTAATCCGCACGTATTTGGTGCCTTCCACCTGTTCCAGTTCCCACATGGCGCTCCACCAGCCCGGATCAATTGCACCTTGAGCGAGGGTATAGTCTTCAACGTTCAAATAACCTTCGGTCCACCGGTTTACGATGCGCACATAAGGGGGCGCTTCTTCTACCGGTTCAATTGCCCATTGGGCGCTCCACCAGCCGGGAAGTATTTCACCTGCTTCGGGTTCCAGGGTCTCTACATGAATATGCTGTTTGGGTTTCCAGGCATTTTGAAACCGGATCAGTTGGTAAGGTTCATACAGTTCGGGTGCATCCGGCTCGTTCGTTTTTTCCGGTTTTGCGGCAGATTCACCCCAGCCGTCGCCAATTGGCACGGGAGGGGTATCCAATGCCGGCACAGGCATCCTTTCAGGGGTAATATCCTGTGGCATTACCCGGATCGCGGCCAGCGCATTTTTGGTGCCGTTGTCGTGCTGGCCGGCGTCTTCTTTGCAATCATATTCCAGCGTGAACCGATTGGTGATGTAGTAGATACCCGGGTTCTCGGGCGCCTTGAACGGAACATTTTCGTGCCCGGAGTCCCCCCAGTAGTATTCGGGCGGCATGCCGTCTGAAATGAAACAATGGGAAAAAACGTCTTTTATGCCAAAATAGCCTTGTACGATACAGCCCGGGCAGAAGCCGTCGATATTATCCGTTCGGGTTTCCCAATCCAAATCGATGGTAACCTCGGCTCCGGGACTAACCTCGATAAAATTGCCGCTCTGATTGAGGGAAACTTTGTCGTAGATGAAATGCCTGCCTTCCCAGGTGATGTCGGCCGGTGTATTGATCTGATTCCAACGCATCAGATCGAACAGGTTGATCCAGGAATTGCCTTTTTGGTATTGTGCCCAGCCGCCCAGCTTCGGAATTCTGATTTGAAAAGTATCTTTTGCTTGAGTAGTGTCCTTAATTGACATGTAGAAAAAGGAGGTGTCCGTTTTGCTGACCCGGAAGGTATAACCGCCGCTGTTACCGGGTTGTAACCCAACCCAACCGGCAGTGGAACGTTCCGGAGCAACGCCGAACCGGATGCCTTCGGTCGGAAAGGTAAACAGGGTATCTCCATTTACTTCGGGGACGAGATTGAGGTCAATCCAGGATTCGCCGAGCGATAACTGAACGGAACCGGCTTTGGACTGGAGGGGCACCCTGATTTGGTGATCCTGCTTGATGTCCTTATCCTTCAGATACAGCCAGTTTTCGTCACGGCCGGTTTCCGTATACGCTCTTGTCTTTTTAAGGTCCGGACCGATATAAGTCCGCTCTGTCCAGACGCCGGACCGGGCCTCCCGGCGCAGTTCTCCCGACCACATATAGGCGTTAAACGGCGCGCGGCCGCCATAAAACCGGGCATTGGCGAGCTGGACATTGTACGGATCGCCGTCTTTCAGCCCGAGTTTATTATCATTCAATAGTTTGTAAGGGAGCTGATCAAAAGAAGCGTAATAGATTTTCTCTCTTCGGACTGCCTGTGTGCCGGCGCTGTAATTAAAGAAAAATTCGGACAGGTCAAGCGCCTGGTCCCGGTTAAACTCGAAAGGGTAGACGCGCAGGCTCATTTGCCGGAGGGTACTGTCTTTGGAGCCGGAGCTTAGTATCGTGCCATCCGGGTGAAATGCCAGGGCGGTTACTTCTTTGGTATGGGCTTTTACCAGCGCTATTTCTTCCCAGCTCCGGCTGGACAACCGGCCCCATATCGACACATAACCATCCGGGTCGCCATTGGCCAGCAGTTTGCTGTCGGGGCTGAATGCGAGGCAGGTAACCTGCTTCCGGTCTTTGTTGAACGGTTTAATCCGCAACTTTTGCCCGTTGGCCAGTTCAATGACGCTAATGCCGCCGTTCATATCGCCATAGGCCAGGTATTTTCCATCGGGGCTGAACGCCAGATTCCGGACGCCGACACCGCCATTGGAAAACTTTTGCAGCATTTTTCCGGGCGTTACTTCACCGACCAGTTCGGACAGGAGCAAGTCGTCGGACAGGTACACCCGTGATTTTTCCCGTTTGTTCAGCGGCCAGATGGTTACCGTTCCGTTTCTGGAGGCGGCGGCCAGTTGGTTTCCGCCGGGGCTAAAGGCCAGGTCGAGGACCGGAGAAGCGTCCGCGCTGCCGACACTAATAATTTCATCACCTTTTTTGGTGTACCGGACGACCGCAATTTGTCCGTCTTTGTTTCCAAAGGCCAATTGCGAGCCATCATGGTTTAGTTTTACGCAAGTGGCCTCTAAGTAGGGGATGGTTGAGGAAATGTCCAGGGTATTCGTTTCTCCTGGCGCCCATTTATTCAGAAATTTTTCCTCGTCCCCTTCGCCGCGATGCAACGACACGAACCGGCCGCTATTGCTCAGCGACTGACTGCCAAGGACTGGCAGTGGTTCGTCGTAATTCATGCGGATCAAGGGTTTGATGCCGTCACCGGGTTTGAGGAGTGTGAGTTGCACCTTGTCTTTAACTTTTCTGTCCGCATCCGCAATAACTTGCGCTTCCAGGGCAAACAACTGACCGGTAGTGTCGTACGCCAGGTCGATGATGCCGCCCTGCATGGTTTCCGGTTTTGGCACGCGCAGCTCCGGGCAGGGGCACATTTCCCGCAGCAACAGCCGACCGGCCGAAACCGGCATACGCGTGCGGACGGCGGCAGCCATGCGCAGCGCTTGTTGGTTGTACAACCAGGCTTGTGCGTATTCGCCTTTTTCCAAGGCCGAGGTTGTTTTTTCTTCGAAAAGCTGAGCCAGGCTGTACCGGGCCCAAAGGGCGGCTTCTTCGGCTTTTCCAGCGCTTTCGACGGCGGCTATACGTTGTATTTCGACTTTGTTAAAAATTTCGCTTTGCAACCGCTGCCGTTCTTTCAGCAATACATTTTTATAGTCGCAGGATTCGGCATCTTGCAGTATTTGAAGCGCAGCCTGCAGGTTATTCGCGTTATAAGCCAGTCTTGCAGAGTCGAGGATAGACTGGCAGTATTTCTGGCCGGACAAGGCTACCGGGCAACAGGAAAAAACCAGTAATATGAAGATGACGTTTCTCATTTGTTCAGCTTTTATTGAGGGTTATTTGGGCAGGTTCATCAGCGAATCTATTTGGGCTTGTCTTAATTTGACTTCTTGTTGTAACTCCTGAATCAGATGTTCTTTTTCAGGAAAACTATCTAACAAATACTTGGCATCCCAAAGGAGCGAATCGCTCACCTGTTTGTACTTGCCGCGAAGGTCGGTTGCCCTCGTTTTAATGTCTTCAATGGAGGTGTTTACCTTATCGATTTGTGCACGCTGGAGTTGTGCCAAGTTTTCTTTCGCTTTTATATTTTGATACCAGCCCCATACGGCTATGGCAACCATAATACCCAGATAAACACGCTGTCGCATCGCCGAACGCCGCCTCGCGTCCAGTTTTTCCTGCACCAGTTGCAATTCTTTCTGGTGGCGCTCCTCTTCCACTTTTTTCAGGCGCTCTGTTTCTGCTTCACAGGCTTGAATAAATTCCTTCAATTGCGGCTCTAATACGAGTTTGGGCAGAAACGGTTCGATACTGTCCAGTTGCCTGCCTGTGAGAAAAGCGCCCGTTTCGCGGTACTCCACAAACGCGGCGTTTAAGCGTTGTTTGACCAAGTTGATCTGGCGTTGTTCGGTGCTCCGGTCGCGGTCGATGAGGTCGGCTAAGCTGTCGTGGGCCAGTTCGATCAGGTTTTCCGTAAAACGAAGGATGCGCACCTTTTCCAGCCGGTCGAGTATTTCCCGAACGACGGGCAAAGGGAGCAGCGCCAGTTTGGCGGCCTGGTTTTCCTCCAAAACGACTTGCCCATCCTGCCTCACATAAGGCACGGGGCGCTTGGTGCCGTCTTCCGTTACAAACAAATCCAGCACTTGCCGGACGGCGTCATCCGGCAGACCGGGGTTGGCGGCTTCCAGTTCTTTTTGCATCTGCTGCGCCTGAGCGCGCAGAAATTTTTCCAGCACGTCCTCGATGTTGCCCAATTCCTTGATTTCCGTGGCGGTGAATTGCAGCGCAGGGTATTTTCCGGGACCGGAGGTGGCATTTGCAGGCGCGCCGCCAGGATAGGTATGATCGTAATCAGTCTGCCAAAGGCGATCCAGGTACACTTGCAAATAGGGCAACTGAACGCCGGACTTGCCGACGCTGATCTGGTCGATAATCAGGTTTACCGTTTCTTCCGGCGATTCAAGTTCGATATTGAATTTTTCGCAGGAGCCGGTTATCACCTTGGCTACGTTGGCGTAATTCATCGGCTCCACCCGGAGGCGGTGATCGAACAGGGTGGGAATAACCTGCTCGAAATAATAGAGATGGGCGATATACTCCTCGCGCATCACCAAAATGATTTTGCAAGGCAAGTCTGCGGCCAGAATGGACTTGATTGTTTGAATGAATTCTTCTTGCTCCTTCGCCGTACCGAGGATAAAAAGTTCCTCCATCTGGTCGAAGATCAGATAGATGGGCCGCAGGTAGGTTTTATACAGTTGGGCTATGGTGTCGGGGATGTTGCCCTTGTGCAGCGCACCGCTTAAAGGCGCGGTAATGGCTTCTGCCAGAGAACGGTTTATGTCGTGATTGCGCCGTAACAGGAAAGGGTACCAATCCGTGTCATCGAAACGACCGCCCAATCCGCACTGGATCAGGCTGGTTTTACCCGTACCCGACTGGCCGTACACCAGCAACATGCGGCTTTTGTATATCTGGGTATAGAGCGTTTCTATTTCCGCATCGCGGCCGAAAAAATAATCTTTGTCCGCCGGAGTATAAGCATCCAGAAATTTAAAAGGACTGTTCATAGGGCGCTCATGTTTTGATGGAAGATCAGGTTTGCAAAAGCGTCGAACTGGACTTTTACCATGCCGTATTTACTATCGTTGGATACCTCCAAAGGTTTGTCGCCCGGTTTGTTGACATGCCGGAAGGCGTATTTGTCCTGCGCCCGGTCGTAGTAGTAGAAAAAATATACTTTCGATACGTCGGAGGTCTTTTCCTCAAAAGCATTTTCGTCGATCACGAAAGGCGACAAATTGATGTAGGTGGTCTGCGTTTCCGACTTTTTGAGCAACAGCACGGAGCGGCTGTCCATAAATTTGTCCAGCAATTCCTCCTGTAACTCCAGGCCGCCCATTACTTTGACGAGATTTACCAATGCGTGCCGGAACTTGGCGGTTTTGTCATGCCGGAATTTCACTACATCGATCATACGAACGGCCGCGAGGGTATACCGGGCCAGAAATCCCAGTTCTTTAAAAATTTCGGCCAACTGTTGTTCGCCCCGCTGACAGGCTTCGGGCACTTCATGTTCGGCTATTTCCTGCTTGTCAATACGTCTTTTCAGTGCTTCCAGGTAATTGCAGGCATCGAAAAAGGTACTTTTCTGCTCAAAGATGGCCTTGAGCGCGACAATTTCCTCGATAAAATAGGAGGATTTATTGGCTTCCATTGCCTCCTGTATGCTGCGTACGAGGGTCATCATATCGAAGGAATCCCGTTCGGCATTGCTGAGTTGGAAAAAGCGGCGTATGATATGGAGTTGAGCTTCCGGCAGTTGAGCCTCCGGGTGAGCCTCCTGGGCATCCCACAATTGCGCCAGATTGATGAAGGTAAACAGTTCTATGATGGTGCTGTAGGTTTGGACTAATTGCGCGGCCCTGGCGGCGCCGATTTTGTCGAAGCCTTTGTCGCTGTCGCCCAGCGGCACCATCAATTTGCGCAATTGTTCGGCGATGGGCGCGGGAAGGCTATTCAGAATCGCCAGCCGTTTGTCGGCGAAGTCTACCTTTTCACCGTCTTCCTCGTCGCGTTTGATATTCCGTACTTCCCGGGCATAAGGCGCCAGCGTGGCGATGAGCGTGTCGACGAGCATTTTATTGGGCACAAAATCTGCGGGAATCGGCGCGGCCACCGCGGTCGGAATCTGCCAGTTGAGCACGTCTTCCCGTCCTTCTTTAGCAAACAAGCCCCATTCGGCCTTGCCGGCCTGTTCGGTATCCACACCGATGCTCCGGTGTATCTGGATATCGAGGCCGGGCGTGGTGGTCAGCAAGTCTCCTTTGGCCTGTTCGAAGGCCTGTTGCAGTTTCTCCTGGTTGCTGAGCGCCTGGTAAAAACGCGATGCAAAACGGGTAGCCGTGGCATCTTCTACCGGCGCGCTCGTGGCGAGTATGCCGGGTACGCCTTTTTCCCACAACATGTTGACCTGGCCCTGGGTGGAGCAGCCGTTCAGAAACGCCAGTTTCAGCTTCGGGCATTGCCCGAGCAAATGCGCAATGCCCTCGGCCCGGCTGAGTTCGTCGGCCGTGGCCAATACATCGCGCCCGGCGTGCCCGCTATAATGAAAGAGGGCGATTTGATTTTTATATTGGGTGAGGGACTGCACCAGTTTTTCCCGGGTGGCAAACGGCTCGAAAACAAGCACATAATGTCCCCTCAGTTGACCGGGCGACAACAACCGGAACAATTCATCCGCCTCCTTCTTGAGTGATTCCAGCGGATTGGCGGGGTCGTTGGCAAACGCAAAAAATAACACGTCCATGCTTTCAGGTCATTAATTTTCAGACAGAATTGTCTTCTCATAGAGGGCGAGGATGTCGGGAGTAAAATAAACACAGTGGTGCGCGGCTACATATTGAGGGGCAGCCTGAGGCGCCGAAGCGATACTAGCCACGCTCACCGCGCCGTCGTTCGGTTCGCCGCTGTACACCCAGCTGCCGATTTGGGCCATGGCCTTATCCATGAATCCGGGGTCGTTTCCCTGCGCGAGGAAAGCGCCGCCGTCGCCGGCGATCACGTGATATGGCACGGGCGCCGTTTCGGTGGCGGCCAGGGCCTTCAGAAAGTCGGAGCCGGGTTTCATTTGTTCCAGGGTGATGAACAATTTGTCTTTGGCAAACTTCATCGCGCCGATCAGGCCCGCCAGTGCAGGCAGGGTCACGGAGAAATACTTGATGCCCAGGCCCAGCAGCGTTCCGGCCCAGTTGAGGTAGTCGGGTACGTTGCCCAGTTTCGACCCCCCGTTCGGCGTACCGGCCATCAGCAGTTTCTCCACAAAAACATGGCCGCCAAGTTTTTCGATCAGGTGGCGCGACACCAGGCCGCCCATGGAATGCGCGAGGATAGTTATCTTCTTATCGCCGAGCCCGGCGTCTTCCAGCAGTTTTGTTTTGAGCGCCAGTGCCGTTTGTTCGATGGGCGTATTGAGGTTTTCGTAGTCGAAAGTCAGTACGAGGGCGCCGTTTTTGCCCACAGGTTCGTACATCGCTTTGGCCATGTCTTTCGTATCGCCGATGATCCCATGTACGAGCAGCAGGATTTTTTCCGCCGCTTTTACCTTGGCGGCAAGCCCGTCGGTACGGCGTTCGCAGCTGCCGTCGGGGCGGTAGTCTACCCAGCACAGGTTTTGGGTGTTGAGGGGCAGGCCGTATTCTTTGCCGAATTTGAAAAAGAACAAACGAATGGCCGAACCGAGGCTGCGCGTGGAGGCTTGCGGCGCTTCTTCGGGGATACTGCTGATCTGTACTTTGAGCGTACCGGCAGCATCGGCGGTTAATTCGCCAATAGGTACAAAATTTTCACCGTCGAACCAGAAGGGCAGGATCAGGCTGTCGTCGTCTTCGGGTTTCAGGCTGATTTCGAGGGGCTGGGCACTCAGTTCATCGCTGTTGTGGATATTGGTGAGGTCGATAAACGGCGCGGCCTCGCCCCGGGTGCTGGCCAGCGCCAGGGGTTTGAAAAATGGATTGTTTTGAAAATGCGGGTGATCGAGCGGGATGGGGTCCACGCCTTTGGAGCCCGGGCCCGGCAGGGCAACGCCGCTGCGAAACGCGGGGTGTTCGCCGATGGTCACCTGGCCGCCGGCCAGCGAGAGGGGCGTTTCGCCAAGCGTGCTTTCCGCGCTGTCGCGCAAAATACGCACCAGGAGCGTGTGGGCAAACCAGTCGGGCTCCGACAGCATTCCAATACTGCGGTAGCCGCCGAGGTTTCGCGGATCGACCAGGATGGGCATTAATCCCTTGCGGGAAAAAGCTATTTGTTCGATCGGGTCGGTGGAAACGACTAATTTCAGGGTGTCCAGTTCCTCATCGGCGCCGGGGGGCAGGGCGAAAAAGTTTTCAAAAATCTGCAATCCGGCAGTGCCGGAAGGTACGGGGCCGGTACTGGACCAAAATACCTGCATACCGAAACGGGGATCGAGGTAAACCAATGCCAGGTAGAGATCCTGCCCGGTTTGGTTGCCCACGGTGACCCGGAAATTAATCCGCTGGCCGCTGAACGACAAAATAGCCTTGTCGCCTTTCAGGGCTTCCCACGCGCCGTCTTTCTGGAGAAACATACCCAGTTGCACCGCCTCACGGGGCAGTTGTGTTTTCGGATTATCCAGCTTATGCACCCGGCTCCAGTGTGCCAGGTGATCCAAAACTTTGAGCAGGTAGGTCAGGGCTACTTCGTCGGTACCCATCACGCCGTGTACCAGCGGTTCTTTGCCGGGGGCGTGCAGGGTAAGGTTGCCGTCGGTGTTCCGGATTTCGATGATGCAGCCTTCGGGTTTGTCGCTGAGCAAAACGGCGGATTCATTGCGTTCGTCGAGCGCTTTTTGTACCAGTTTGGCGGTTTCGGGTTCTTTGCAATGCACGATAAAGGGCGCAAAAGGCATGGTAAGCGGTTCGGCCCAATAGGTTTTGAGCGGATGGAGTTTCGTCGCGCCCGGCTCCAGGTAACTTTCCGTGACACCGATGTTGGTGAGGGTAACCGTGCCCAGGGCGTCGCCTTGTGCCGGATCGCTGAACACTTCCAGGCGGATCGCCTCGCTCATATCGGAGGCAAGCCCCTGGGCGGCGCCCAATCTGATGCGCCAGTCGCCATTTTCCGGATTGGTAAAAACTTCATACCGTTTGCGCCGGCCGGGGGGCACTGGTTTGCCCAAAAAACCGGCCCGCGGGTTGAACCCGCCGATGGCCTCGGCCTGCGGGTTTTGGTTGCGGGTGATCATCCGGATGGCCGCGCAGGCCTGGGTAAATGCTTCGCCGTAGTCCAGGGCGCCGCCAAAGGGTTCCAGGGCTTCCAGGAGCGCCCGGGTAAATACGCCGCATTTTTCGTCGCTTTCCCAGGCCACTTCGGCTTTGTCGCATGCGGCATACAGGATATGGCGCGTGTAGGGTACGGCTAAGATGCCTGTTTCGGCGAGGCGCTTTTTATAGGCGCCGTCCAGGTAAGATTCCAGGGGACGGGGTTCCTTGCTGCCGGGGATAAAGCGCGATTTCCAGTTCATAAAATCTTCGGCATCGCGGGTAACGGAGCCGGAATGGCAGGAGTCGGCGATGACCGTAATGTCTGCTCCCCGGCGGCCCACTTCTTCGAGTAGCAGGGCAATCTCTTTGTCGGCCAAGTCGAAACTGCCCGGTACGCGGCTGTCGTACAGCACCCAGCCCTCTTCTTTTTTGTCGGTAACGAAGGGCATAAATTCCGGCGCCGTGAGGTTTTGCGCGCCATGACCGGAAAAGTACACGAACGCCGTATCGCCGGGGCCGGCGGCGGCCAGGTGTTCGCGGAAACCGGCGATGACATTGGCGCGGGTGGCTTGTTCGTTGACGAGTTCCCGGATATGACTATCGCCGGGTATCTGGTCGGCAAAATGTTGTTGCAGGAATTTTTTAACCGCATTAACGTCGTTTTGGCAGCCGGACAAGGGGCGAACGGTGCTGTCCGGATGGTAGTGGTTGACGCCGACAAGAAGAGCATGAAGAGCCATGAATTGTTGATTTGGTGATTTGTTGAATTGTTGATTTGTTGAATTGTTGATTTGTTGATGCGTTGATTTGTTGATTTGTTGATGCGTTTATTTGTTGTTTGGTGTGCTAGTAAAAAATCAAAGCATCAACAAAACAACAAAACAACGCATCAACAAATCAAAAATTAAACAAATCAACAATTAAAAAAATCACCAAATCAACAAATCATGGATCATAATGAAAATATAGTCGTCTACAACCACAACCATCAGGACAGCACCGTTCACCCCATGTC
>CAUJEY010000003.1 GCA_963169325.1 Bacteroidota bacterium | reverse complement strand
CACCGGATAAAAAACCATTGAGCGGGTTTATCGAAGTGTTCAGGTAAACGGTTTGAGGGTTTGAAGGTTTCTGGTTTGAAGGTTTGAAGGTTGGCCCAACCAGAAACCCTCAAACCAGAAACCCTCAAACCAGAAACCCCCCAAACCCCCAAACCCCCAAACCCCCAAACCTTCAAACCATTCCAAACTTTTATCATGAAATTCGTATCTGAAAAAATTATTGACGCAGTCATCGACGAACTGGACAAGTTGTCGGATGACGAGTATGAACGCCATACCGAACAATTTGCCGAGGCCCAACCGGTGCTGGTCGCGTATTTGTTCGATGACGAAAACTTTCACCTGCTGAACGACGACGAAAAAGGGTATATCCAATACCTGGCGCTCATTGCCTGGATTGCCATTACCCGGGAAAACGGTCCCATAGAGCCGGTCAGTGAGGAAATGATCGGCGATGCCGAAGAGAAAAACTACGAAATTCTGGAAGCGAGCACCGCCAAAAATTTTCGCGACCGCCTAAACGCCTTTTTCGAGGGTACGCCTCAGGAGGATCTGGTGGCCTTTGCCGAAGAGGCCGTGCTGGAAGATGAAGATGATCCCGAGGCGCTCGTTACCAAGGAGGGCCGCGAACCGATTTTCATAGCGGTCAAAACGGTGATCGATGTGCTGACCGCCGAGCATTAAGCATCGTGTCGTCAATAACTTTCCATTTTGGCGGCATCTTTTTACCCCGGGCTTCGTTCCCAAAACAGTTATATAGTACACTAAACGCCTGTTTTGGTGCCTTGCCCGAGCCAAAAATCTGCTCCCCAAAATGGAAAGTTATTGACGACACGATGCTAAGCGGTAGGATATTTTACCGCTAATGCTCTAATAGTGAAATTTTATTAAAATAAACAAAATATTTTTTAAACAAAATATATTGTTTTAAATTTGTGGCGCCTTCGCAATTAATCGGATTTAAAACCAGCTTTTTATAAAACCTTAAGCGATGAAAATTTTAAAAGTTGTTGCCTACATCGTTCTGGCAGTAGCAGCCCTCGTGGTCACCCTGGGCCTTTTTGCCAAAAAAGACTACCATATTGAACGTAGTCTGGAAATTGACGCACCGAAAGACCTGGTGTACGAATACGCCCGGTATTTCAAAAACTTCGAAACCTGGTCGCCCTGGGCCTATCTGGATCCCAACATGAAAACCAGCGTCACCGGTACCGATGGCGAAGTAGGCGCGCTATACCAGTGGTCGGGCAACGACGACGTCGGCGAAGGCAAACAAACCATCACGGCCGTAACGCCGCAACGGATTGATATGGAAATAAAATTCACCCGGCCCTTCGAAACTACCTCGCCGACTTACATGGCTTTCCGGGAAAACGGCAAAAAAACAACCGTCACCTGGGCATTCGATATGCACGTGTCCTTCCCCTGGAACGGCCTGGCCATGTTTACCGACGTGGATGCCGGTGTGGGGGTCGATTACGAGCGCGGGTTGAAAAACCTGAAAAAGATTTGTGAGGAAATTGCACACAAAAAATACCGCGGCTATGAAGTAGCCGAGATCCAAATTCCCCTGAAATATTACGTCGGTACCCGCCAAACGATCGATACTTCGGCGTTGGCAGCATTTTATGCGACCAATTTGCCCAAAGCGTTTGAAGCCGTGCTAAAAAACGGCCTTGCCCCGGCCGGTGGCCCCTCCGCGCTATATTGGTTTTGGGCCGACAGTCTGGGAAAAACAGACGTAGCGGCTACCGTCCCGGTAACGGAAGATAAAAAATTTGGCAAAGGATTGAGCGTTTTCCCCATCGGTGGTCGTGCCCTCGTGATTGAATATTTCGGCGCCTACGAAAATATTATGGAGGCGCACCTGGCCCTGGACGAATACATGACGGAAAAAGGCCTGCAAAATATTCCGCCGGTGGTGGAGGAGTATGTTACTGACCCGGGACAAGAGCCCGACACCGCCAAATGGCTCACCAAAGTGATTTATTACGTGGAACCGAAATCGGCAGCGGATCAGCAATAACCGTCGGCCATTCAGACCAGATAATAGCCGGTAAGCGTCATCAACATATTACTCCAAAAATTTACCCCGTCATTGCTCATCCAGGATACGCCGCTGAATAATTTTAGTTCGCTGCCGCCCTGGTCGGACAGGGTTCCGGTCGTTTTATTTCGGTAGCGGGCCTGCAAGGTGGCGCCGAGCAGGCTGTCCAATGCCATTCCGGCAAATCCGCCTGCAGTGACCAAAAGGAGAAAATCTGGGTTTAGTCTGCTAAAAATCAAAAAGTTGCACAACGTTGCCATCGCCAGGGCGCCGGCAAAACCACCCGCAGTGCCCGCAGCGCTCACCCCGCCCGATAACCCGACCGGCACCGGCCGCCAGCGCAAAATATCCACCGTTTTTTGCCGGAAATATTGACCGGTTTCAGACGACCAGGTATCGGAGGTGCTGACGGCCAGGGAAAATGCCATCAGGGTAAGGGCTGTTTCCCGGTCAGGGCCGTGAGCCAGTGTGGCTAAAGCGGCATAAATACCGCCGTTGCATAATACCTGCCGGTAGTCGCGCGCCCGGCCGTGTTTGGCATCGGCTGCGTCAATGCGTCCTTTGTTCAGGCGCCCCAACAGGGTGCCGCTGATAAAAAAGAAAAATAAAGGCAACAGCCAAACCGGCCCGGCCCACCACAACACCCATAAGCCGGTGAAGGCAGCGCTTAAAGCGCCGTCGAGGGTGAGGGCATTTTTGCGGCGGGTGAACCAGATAAATGCGCCGGCAAAGATCAGCCCGGCCACAAATACCGCTGTGTTGCTCCAAACTATATTATTCAAGGCGTCCGGGTGATATTTATATAATTTGTTCAAAAATGGCCCTTTCTGCTTCAAACCGCAGCCCCGGATTTTCCTTCACCAACCCTTCTATCTTTTCCAACTGCGCCCTGGCAAAGGCCCGGTGCTCCGCAGTATCAGGATTAAATGGCCGATGCCGGGCAGCGGCGGCAATTTTCCCGATTTGATCCAGCAAGCGTTGCGTCTCCGGCGTAAAAAATGTTTCGGAGAAATATTGCCATATATAGTCAACGGCCTGTTCATTGGGATGTATCATGTCAGCCGTGTAGAAGCGATAATCGCGCAGGTCATCGAGCAGCAACTCGTAGGCCGGGAAATAATGGAGGTAGTCAAACTGCTCGCACAATTCGGCACAAGCCAGCGTAAGAACGGCCTTGCTGCGCTGATTTTCTACGAAGCCGTTGCGCAGATGCCGCACCGGGCTAACGGTAAGGATCACCCTTATTTCAGGAAATTTGGCCTTTATTTGGGATAAAACATCGCTTAGCGCCTGCACCGTTTCGGATACCGTAAGCCGGCGCTGTTCAAACCAGCTCGCCGGCGCTTTGTGGCAATTGGCCACGACCTGGCCTGTTTCGCGCAGGGAAAAAACCTCAGCGGTGCCCAACGTCAGCAGCAGGTAGTCCGTTTTTTGAAGAAACCCGGCCGCTTGTTGCTGTGCCAGCCGGATGCCATCTTCTGTGGCCTGCCGGTCGGGTTTGGAAAAAACGCCGTGATGCTCCCAGCTGTGCCACAGGCCATGGTACTCCACTAAATTGTTGTGGGAGCGTCCCGATAGCTCGGGATCAATTCGCTCATCGTTATGTTCAGATATGCTTCCGTAGAGCGAATTTTCAATTCGCTCGTGATTTGGGCGAATTAATCCCGAGCTATCGGGACGCTCCCACAGCAGAAAAGATAACGTCCGGGCGATGGAAACCGGATTGTAGACGATCCCGTTCGGATTGACCAGCGTCGTAAACTTGCCCGTTTCCAGTCGTGCACCGATGTGTTCTGTAAAACAGGAACCGATGAGCAGGAGCCGGTCGGCGTGCGTGATTGTGAACGGTGCACTGTAAGTTGGAAAAACAGTCCGAAAGGTTTTCATAGCAACCGTTTTTTTAGGGCAAACTTGCTACTTTTACCGCTCTTTTTTGACAGACTTCTGAAATACTGCAAATGAGTTTTTTCGAGCGCCTATTCGGTTCACGCCGGTCACAACTTCCGAACATCAATTTCGGACGTTATACCGATGCCTACAAAACGGAGGAACAACAGGCTGCCTGGAATCGTTCGCTCGAACTTTTCGATCAGGATAAACACCTGGAAGCCTACCGCGAGTTCTTCACTTACCTGCGCGACGAAAAGGCGGATAACGTGCAATGGGAAGCAGACGGAGATACCCTTCACTTCAAATTCTGGCAGGGTTCGCAGCGGGTGACCGGAGTGGCTACCGCTGACAAAGTAACGGCTGAAAGTAAAATTGCCCGTGCCGACGATCTCAACGTCGGTTTTCTGCGCCGGCTGATGGAATACAACTACACCCTCAAATTCTGCCGCTTCGCCCTCGACCCGGAAAATGTCCTGTCCATCCGCTTCGACACCTCCGGCATCGACGGCTCCCCGCTCAAGCTACTGCATGCCCTGCGCGAACTGGCCATTCATGCGGATAAACAGGACGATCTCCTGCTGGACGAATTCCGGACCTTAAAACCAGTGGAACAACGGATCGAGGCCGATATCCCGGAGGCGGAAAAAGAAGTGAAGTACAACTACCTGCGCCGCGAAATTGAAGCGGCTTTCGCCCTGATTGACAAGGCCGAACCCGACCCGAACAAATTTCCGGGCGGTTACGCTTATCTCCTCTTGTCTACTGCTTTCCGGCTCGATTATTTAGTGCGGCCTGAAGGGTATATTATGGATATACTGGAGCGCGTGTACGGGATATATTTCACGAAAGACGATCGTAGTAACCAGTTGAAAATCATTGCGCTGCGCAAAGAATTTCAAAAAATACTCGATCGCCCGAAAGAAGCGGTTTTCAACGAATTGTACCGCACGCGCAGCACTTTCGGAATCAATGTTCCGGCCAATCACGAACGTATTGTATCGCTGATCGATGGCGAACTACCCAATATGGACTGGCACCTGAGCCAAAACTATCTGGAACTGGCCCTGGCAGTGCCGCAATACATCGCCGGGAACGCATTGTTTCAAAATGTTCCGCCCAAACCCGACCGTGACCTGCTTCATTTGTTCTTTCAAATCACCGAACCGGGTTTTTTCCGCGAGCTGGGATTTCCAGTTTATACCACACCAAATGGAATGCCGGATAAAAGCGCGGTCATGTCTGCTATTCGGGATATTGTAGAACGAAACCGGATGGAATATCCCCGCTTGCGCCCTGATTTCACCCGGCTCGATTTTAGTTCCACGCCCCTTTTTGCCAAAGGTTATCTGGATATGATCCGGCACCTGGATTTAACGAAAACTAATTTATGATCGACTTCATCGATACCTACCGCGATATTATTGTCCAGATTGCCACCCCGCACAGCACGGGCACCGGTTTTTTTCTGAAAGGGCCGGGCCTCATTGTGACCAATCACCACGTGGTGGAAGGCAATCGCGCCGTGATTATCGAAGGGGCGAAATTCAAAAAACAATTGGCCACCGTGCGGTACGCCGACCGGAAATATGACCTGGCGTTTCTCGACGGCCCCAAAAACGGCATGGAACTGCCGGAAGTACACCTTGGCTTGAGCAAAATCCTGCGCGAGCGCGATCCGGTAACGGCCATCGGGCATCCTTTCGGTCTGAAATTTTCGGTAAAAAGCGGCATCGTATCCGGCGCGCGGGAGGTGATGAACAATATTCCTTACCTGCATATTGACGCGGCGCTCAACCCAGGTAACTCCGGTGGCCCTTTAGTGGATAACGACGGCGATGTGGTGGGCATTAATACGTTCATTATCCGCGACGGCGATAACATCGGGTTTTCACTGCCGGTTTCTTTTCTGCACGAATCGCTGGATGACTACCAAAAGATCGGTGGCGATAATACTTGCCGTTGCACGGCCTGCTCCAATGTCGTGTCGGAAGCCACGGTGGAAAACGGGTTTTGCAGTTTTTGTGGCAACCGTGTTACCTTGCCCGGCTCCGTGGATGAATACCTGCCCACCGGCGTGCCACGAACCATTGAGGCGCTGATAACCCGTACCGACCACGATGTAAACCTGAGCCGCAGCGGCCCCAATTGCTGGGAGATCAACCAGGGCAGCGCCAAAATCAACATTACCTACCATGAAAAATCCGGCCTGATGACGGCCGACGCTGTTTTGTGCCAGTTGCCCAAAGAAAACATAAAACCGCTTTACGAGTACCTCCTGCGGGAAAATCATGCCAACGAAACCATCACCTTTGCCGTGCACGAACAGGACATCCTGCTCTCCCTGCTGATTTATGACCGTTACCTGAACGAAGACACAGGGATGCAGCTTTTGCAAATGTTATTTGCAAAAGCTGATCATTACGACAACATTTTGGTCGAGCAGTTTGGCGCGCGATGGAAGGTGGAGGATTAACCTCCACTAGCCCTCTACCAACTCTGCATTGTATTCTTTTACCAGAAACGTTTTTACCCACTCGGTTGTCACCGACTTCGGCCGTTCGAGCGGCAGACCCAGCGCGCGGGCCCAACATTGGGCTGCCAATACGCCAAGTGCGCGGCTCACGGCAAAAAGCACCGTGTAATAATTGTACTCCTTCAGTCCATAGTGAACCAACAGGGCGCCGGAATGGGCGTCCACGTTCGGCCAGGGGTTTTTCACCTTACCGAGACTGGAGAGGATGGGCGGTACCACGTCGAAAATTTTCCACACGATCCGAACGAGGTCGTTGTCGGGCACATTGTCTTCGGCAAATTGCCGTTGCGCCATGAAACGCGGGTCGGGTTTGCGCAGCACGGCGTGACCGTATCCGGGGATAACGCGTCCGCTGGCAAGTGTGCTTTTTACGTAGTCGCCGATTTGTTCGCGGGTAGGTTTCGACGTGCCCAGGGTGTCTACCATTTTCTGTATCCAGCGGATCACCTCCTGGTTAGCAAGGCCATGCAGCGGACCTGCCAGGGCATTCATGGCAGCGCTCAGGGCCAGGTAGGGATCGCTCAGGGTGGAACCTACGAGGTGGGTTGTATGGGCCGAGGCATTACCGCCTTCGTGGTCGGCGTGGATGGTCAGGAATAGGCGCATGTACTCCCGGAAACCGGCGTCTTCCATGCCGAGCATGTGCGCGAAGTTTGCGCCCCAGTCGAGCGAAATATCGGGCAGAATCTGATCGGCGCCGCGATACACCCGACGGTATATGTAAGCCGCTACGCGCGGGAGCCGCGCGATGAGGTACATGGTATCTTCGTAAGTTGCGTCCCAGTATTCAGTTTTGTTCATGCCGGAGGTGTACCGCTGCGCAAAAACACTGGTATTTTGCATAGCCATCACCCCTACCGACAGTTGGGTCATGGGGTGCGTTTCCAAGGGCAGGGCATCAATAGCGCGGAATACGTGTTCGGGTACATTGGAGCGGCGCACCCAGTTTTCGGTGAGCCATTTGACCTGCTCTTTGGTTGGGATTTCACCAACCAGCATGAGCCAGAACAAACCTTCCGGCAGCGGCTCCTTACCGCCGCCTGCCGCGCGGGGCAGTTTTTCACGTAGTTCGGGTATAGAATATCCGCGAAAACGGATGCCTTCTTCTGCATCGAGCAAGGAAGGTTCCCAAATCATACATGTAATGTCGCGCATGCCGCCATACACTTGTTCGAGTACAACGTCGTCAACTTTTTTGTCGCCGTGGGCTTGTAACAATGCCTTGACTTCTTTGCCAAGAGTCTGCGACTTTTCGTGAAATAGCTGTTTAAGCGGATCCATATAAACAATAGAGCGAAATGAGAAGTAAAATGGTTTTATTTCAGGCGTAACAAGATTTACCGGGTAAAGTTACGATTTTTAGCCGGACGGTTGAAAAAAGCCCGTATTTGTCGGAAACTGATATTTTTCAAAAATAAAAGCGAAGCAACCCCATCGGTGGGAAGCTTCGCTTTAGATTTTATCGTGAAATGATTATGTTTTCACGGACAATATCCGGATAGCCGCAAAGGCTACCAGGTCATTTCGTCATCATCTTTTGACCGCGTTTTGCCGGCGCCTTTTTCTTCCTGCTCCTCGGCATCGTTCTCCTCTTCTACTTCGCTCGCATCCTCCTGCGTTTTCACGCTGTCTTCGACCTCTTCCTCCTGTTCTTCGCCTTCAGCATCGCGATTTTGCGCTTCCCACTCGGCCTGACGGCGATCGAATTCTTCGTAGTCGAAGTCTGGCATCAAGTCGGTTTTTACGTGGTTGACCACTTCGTTCAGGGAAGCGGCAAAGCGGTTAAAATCTTCTTTATAAAGGAAAATTTTGTGGCGTTTGTAGCCAAACCCGTCTTCACGGCGGGTGCTTTCCGTGATGGTAATAAAGAAGTCTTCGCCTTTGGTTTTGCGTACATCGAAGAAATAGGTGCGGCGTTTGCCGGCCCGTACGCGTTTGGAAAACACGCTCTCCTCATGGTCCCGGTCGTTGTCCCGTTCCCGGCTGCGGAAATCACCCCGATCGCGAAAACCTCCGCGGTCGCGGCTATCGCCCCGATCCCGATTATCGCCCCGGTCGCGAAAACCTCCGCGGTCACGGCTATCTCCCCGATCCCGATTGTCACCCCGGTCACGGTTGTCGCTCCGGTCGCGGAAATTACCCTGGTCTCTCCGCTTAAAATGCCCGTATTCCACTTGTCTTACGTTTTGTTAGAAAAATTTGTTAAACAGTTGCGAGCAAAGGTAGATTTTCCATTGAAACATCCGGTTTTTTTTTATAAAAACGTTTTTTTTACTGCCGGCTGTACTTTATAACCCCTCCTACAATAGTTTTTAACACCTGTGCCTGTAAAATTTCTTCTGCCGGGCAATTCAACAAGTCTTTCGACAACACTACGATGTCGGCGCGTTTGCCGGGCGTGACCGATCCTTTTTCCTTTTCTTCAAATGCGGTATACGCATTCCACAAGGTATAGGAGTAGAGGGCTTCTTCGCGTGTCATTTTTTGTTCGGGGAAAAATTCCAGTCCCGTGTCCGGTCGTTTGCGTGTCACGGAGGCATACAGGCTGGGCAAAGGGTTCACATCTTCCACCGGGGCGTCGGTGCCGTTATTCAGGTGGGCGCCCGAATCCAGCAGGCTGCGCCAGGCATAAGCACCCGTGCGGGCGCGTTGTTCGCCGAGGCGTTTGACGACGAATGGGGCGTCGCTTGTGCAGTGGATCGCCTGCATGGCGGCAATGACGCCCAGTTGCCCGAATCGCGGAATATCCTGCGCATCGATGTGTTGGGCGTGCTCGATGCGCCATCGCAAATCTGCCTGCCCCGGCTTGCCGTCCTCAACGGAAGGGAGCATCGCTTGGCAAACATCCAGCACCTCCCGGTTTGCGCGGTCGCCGATTGCGTGTACGCAGAGTTGAAGCGCGTTTTTACGACACAGGCGGGCAAGGCTGAGGATAGTGTCCACCGGGTTGGTATTTTGGCCATAATGGCCGGGTTTGTCGGTGTACGGTTCGAGCAGCCAGGCGCCGTACGACCCGAGGGCGCCGTCGAAGTAAGCTTTCACGGCCCGTACCGTGAGATGACCATTGCCCAGACCGATCTGGGGGAAGCCGGCTAATTTTGGATAATCTTCGGGTTTGGGATGGCCGATCATCACCCAAAGCCGGAGCGGGAGCTGCCCTTTTTCGGCAAGGCGGCGGTACTGTTCGATTTGCCAAAAACTGCTGCCGGCATCCTGAAAAGATGTGATGCCTTTAGCCAGGCATTCCTGCGCGGCCAGAGCAGCAGTTTTGTCGAAAGCCGCTTGTTTTTCTGCTTCGGAACGTTTGTTTTTCCACTCGTTAAGGGGCTTGTCGATCAGTTCCATCGCATTTTCTTCAAATACGCCCGTCAGGTTTCCCGATGCGTCACGTACGATGCGGCCGCCCACCGGGTCGGATGTTTCGCGGCTTATACCGGCCAGTTCGATGGCTTTGGCATTGGCGATAAGGCCGTGGCCGCTGGCATGTTCCAATACCACTGGATGCTCTGGCGATACCGCACTGAGCGCGTAGTGATACGGATATCCATTGACGGTTTGTCCGGCCGGTTCGATCCATTTTTCCTGGTGCCAGCCCCGGCCTTCGATCCATTCGCCTGCCGGGGTGGTTTTTACTTGCTTCGCCACCAATCCGACGATGTCGTTCCAACTTTGGGTGTTCATCAGGTTGAGGTTCTGCAGGCTTTGGCCGATGCCCAGGAAATGCCCGTGGCCTTCGATAAAGCCGGGCATGGCAAAAGCGCCCTGCAAATCCAGGGTTTGGGTTTTATCTCCAGCCAGCGCGCGCGCGCCGGCCTCGTCGCCTACGTACAGGATACTATCGCCTTGTATGGCTATTGCGGTGGCGTGGGGCCGGATGCTGTCGGCGGTAAAAAAATTGCCGTTGAAGAGTAAAAGGGTGGCCTTTTCAGATGGTTTGGGCGCCGTGCAGCTCAGACAAGCAATCAGGCAAACGAATAAGAGGTAGATGTTTTTCATCCTTTATTTTTAGTATGACATAGATGGTTTGGCTCCAGCAGAAAATCCCCAACATATTTAGTTTTCTAACGGGTTTGGGGCATCGGCAACCAATTTTTTCCTGCTGATTTTTGCCCGCTCATCCATCACGCTGAACCATAGCGGCGGCGCCAAAGCCAGCAACACACTGCCGGGGTAGCCGAGCGGCAGCTGCGGACTTTCGTCCAAATGCCGCAGTATCTGATATTTACGGGTAGCCTTGTAGTGGTGGTCGCTGTGCCGGGTCAGTTCGTACAGGAAAATGCGGCCCAGTTCGTGGTCGCTGTTCCAGGAGTGGGCCGGCGTGACCGGTTCCGGCCGACCGGAGGGCAACAATTGCCGGCGCAGGCCGTAATGTTCAATGTAGTTGATCGTTTCCAGTAGCAAAATGCCGATCAGGGCAATGGCGAGGGCCCCTAACAGGGCTTTAACACCCAGTAGCAGACCGATGCCGGCAAGCCACAACAGTTGCCAAATCTGGAAGCGCAGCATCTCGTTGTGCCGGCTCCAATACGGCAGCCCCGCTTTTTGCAGGCGTTCGTGCTCGAGCCGCCAGGCATTGCGCCAGCCCCCGGCTACAGAACGCCACCAGAATGTAAACACCGGTTCGCCCAGCCGTGCCGAGGCCGGATCGAGATCGGTGGCTACGTTTTTATGGTGCCCCCGGTTGTGTTCGATAAAAAAATGCTGGTACAGGGCAGTGAGCAACATCCACTTGGCCATAATCTGTTCGTATCGCCTGGCGCGGTGGCCGAGTTCATGCGCCACATTGATCCCTATGGCCCCAACCAGTATGCCCGTGCTCAGCGTCAGGCCGGCCATTTCTAAAAAAATTAAATTTTGAGTTTGAATCACATATAAGTACCAGCCCACAAGGGCAAACAATACCGGCAGGTTCAGGTACAACAATACATCGAACAGCCGGCGTCGGGAGCGGTTTTCCTCCATTTCGGGTGGGATATTAGCGGTGGACTGCGGGAGCACCAATTCCAGAAACGGGATGATCGCGAAGCTCAGCACCACGGTAGCCCAACTCCAGAAACCCAGAAAAGCCAGCGCCAGGCAGGTACTTGCCGGAAGAATATAGGCCAATAAGTATTTTAAATCTTTCATCGTTCAACTATGTGTCCTTGTTTGTTGTTTCGCAGCCGTATTTTTGCGCCTTTTAAAGCGTTCGACAGCATGGATTTTCACTCGCTCAAAGTTAATAAAATCACTCCGGAAACCGCCGACACGGTTACCCTCGAATTTCAAATTCCAGCGGACTTACAGGAAATGTTTGCCTACAAACAGGGACAGCATATTACCGTACGCCGCGAAATGGGCGGCCATGAAGTGCGTCGTTCGTATTCCATGTCGTCCAGCCCGCTGGAACCGCGTTTTGCCGTGACGGTAAAAAAGGTTGAAGGCGGGCAAATGTCCACCTTTTTACACGATTCGGTGAAGGAAGGAGATACCCTGGAGATTGCGCCGCCCGACGGGCGCTTTTTTATCCCGGTCAATCCCGAAAAACGCCGTACCTATTACATTTTTGGAGCCGGTAGCGGGATCACGCCGCTTTTATCTATCCTGAAAACCATTCTTGAAGGCGAGCCGATGAGCGCTATATTTTTGCTTTACGGCAGCCGAAATGAGGAGAGCATTATCTTTCGCGAGGAATTGGAGCGGCTTTCCGAACGGTATACCGGACAATTGTTTGTGGAGCATATCATCAGTCAGCCTAAAAAGGAGGCCGCCGGAAGTTTTTTAGGTATTTTTAAAAAATACACCTCCAATTGGGCCGGTAAAACAGGGCGTATCGATGCGCGCGCCGTAACGGGGTATCTCGACGAAAATCTGGCACACGGACCGGAAGAGGATTGTCACTATTTCATTTGCGGACCCGGGAATATGGCCGATACGGTGAAAATTGCCTTGCTGGAACGCGGCATCCCGGCCAAACAAATCCATACTGAACATTTCGTCAACCCTACCCATACCCCGGGCGAGTTCAGCCTGGCCTCGGGTGAAACCGGCGCCCGGCTGATCGTTCACCTGAACGGCAAACGTATTGAAACAACCATTCCGCATGGCGCCACGATTCTCGATGTAATGGTCAGGGAAAAACATGATGCGCCATATTCCTGCACCGCCGGCGCCTGCTCTACCTGCATGGCTAAAGTAATTCAGGGGAAAGTAAAAATGGATGCCTGCTACGCCCTCGACGACGAGGAGGTGAAAGCCGGCTACTGCCTCACCTGCCAGTCGCATGCGGAGACGGAACTGGTGGAGATTTCGTATGATATGTAAGAGGCGAATAATCATGGCGTCTTATTCTACTAAGATTTTTCTTTTCAGGGGTTATAATTTTGATTTAATTTATTGATTATAAATTACATGTGAAAATAAATATTTCACATGTAATTTCAATAAATATGTTCTCCGACGCGGCAAACCCTTGCGAGTACGGATTCGGCCGGGCTATTTTCGGCTTCAGAAACAACCCGTACCATGAATCCGCGTCAAATCCCATTCCTGCGTTTGCTCCTGCCCTGGGTTGCCGGTATTGCTGCCGGCGCCGCGGTAAACCGGCCGTTGCCGGGCCTGGTTTTCGGGTTACTGGCCGGTTGCCTCCTGCTTGTTTTTCTCTCTAAACAGCGGTATGCCTACCGCTTTCGATGGGTGTTTGGCAGCCTGTTATTCTTCCTGTTGCTGGGCCTGGGATATTTTTTGGGCCAAACACACGACGAGCGCCACCAGGCCCGGCACTTTTTCCGGATTTGCCCAAAAGCGGGTTTTTTCGCCGGTGTCGTGTACGATGCGCCGTCGAAAGGTGCGCGTTTGAAAGTACCGCTCCGGCTGGAGGCTGCCGGTTCGGCGCCGGACTCCCTGCAAGCCTGCACCGGCAATGTGCTGCTGTTCCTGGAAATCACACCGGAATCGGAGCGCCTCCAATACGGCGACCGTCTTTGGGTGCGGGCGGCGATACAGCCGACCATGCCGCCGAACAACCCGAACGCGTTCGATTATCAACGGTATCTCCATTTTCAGAATATTCACTACCAGTCCTTTGTAAAAGACAGTTCATTTGGGGTTTTAGCTTCTGGTCTCGGCCACCCGCTTTGGCGGGTGGCCTTCCAGTGGCGCGACCGGTTGTTAGCTGTATTGCAGGCGCATTTCCCGGGTGCCGATGAATATGCGGTGGCTTCTGCCCTGCTGGTGGGTTACAAAGACGACCTGTCGGAAGACCTTCGTACCGCTTACGCGGAAACCGGTTCGATGCATGCCCTGGCCGTTTCCGGCACACACGTCGGACTTTTGTATGCCGGGTTGCTTTTTTTGCTTCGCCGAATTCCCTGGTCGGCGCGTACCCGGCGATGGGGCGAAACAACGCTGGTTTTGCTTGCTATCTGGATTTTTACGCTGGTTACGGGCGCTACGGCATCGGTATTGCGCGCCTCGGTGATGTTTTCGACTTATTTGGTGGGCAAGGCTATTCGCCGGCAGGCTTCTATCTGGAACGTTTTGGCCGCTTCGGCCTTCTGTTTGCTGGCATTCAATCCGTATTTTCTTTTCGACGCCGGTTTTCAACTCTCCTATGCTGCCGTGGCCGGTATGGTATCCTTTTATGCGCAGTTAAAAAAACGAACACCGTCTCCGCCCAAATGGGCGGCAGAAGGATGGAATATCCTGTTAATTGGCGTGGCGGCTCAATTAGGAACCTTGCCATTGTCGCTGTACTATTTTCACCAGTTTCCCGTGTATTTCTGGCTTGCCGGGTGGGTGGTAGTACTGGGCGGGGCGGTGTTTTTGTGGGGTGGCGCTATGTTGGCCATGTTGAGCGCACTGGCCCCGGGCCTTGCCGCCTGGCTGGGCTGGGCCTTGTATGGCCTGGTGTGGGGGATGAATTACCTGATACGGGGTATTCAGCAGTTGCCGGGTAGCGTGATTTCCGGTATCTGGATCGCCGGCTGGGCCGCGGCGATGTTGTATGTGTTCATGGCAGTTCTTACCTGGGCGTTTTTGCGTTTCCAACCCCGGTTGCTGCTGGGAGCGCTGGGTATGCTCGTCTTGCTGGGCGTTTGTCGGGCGGTGCAATCCATTCACCACATCCAACAACGCCAGGTCACCCTATATCACGCCAACCGGCATTTTTTGCTCGACTTCTTCGACGGTACCACGCGGTTCACCTGCTCCGATTCACTCCAGGCCCGGCAGGAAAAATTTGCAGCCCAGGCCAATCGCTGGGCGCACGGTGTGCAGGATGGTATCCGGATTAAACCGGACACGACCTGCACCACGCCCAACTTGTTCGTCAGGCTGCCTTTTATCCAATTTTATGGAAAAAGAGTGGCGGTGATTGATGATAAGCGCTGGGTACAACCGTCGCAGGCGGCGCCTATGAACCTCGATGTGCTGGTATTGCGCAATAATCCTACACTCCGGCTGAGCGATTGCCAGCAACAATTCTCAAGCCGGCTGATCGTGTTCGATGCATCCAACAGTCGCGGGCGCGTGGAGCGTTGGAAATCGGAATGTCAGGTATTGGGTATCCCCTTTTACGACGTGCGGGAACAGGGCGCCTGGGTAAGCCGCGTTTACTAAACTTTTAAAACGGTTGTCCAACCAGGGACCCTCTAACCAGTAACCCTCCAACCTGTAATCTTATAACCCTCCAAACTATGTTCAAGCATCTACTTCGGCAGTTTTACCTTTCCAAAGCGGAGCGCTACGGCGTCGCAGGGTTGACGTTGCTCGCTGCCGTCACTTTCATTATGCCCGAAATTTACCGGATGGTTCGGAAGCCTGACGTGACAGATTTTTCGGCGTTTTCAAAACAGGTAGAGGCATACTTTTCAACGATGGTAATTCGGGAAGATGCCGATGTTGCAGCCACCGATCCGGAGCTGTTTCATTTCGACCCCAATACGGCATCTCAGGAAACCTTTGTTCAATTAGGATTGTCTTCCAAAGTTGCCGGCGCCATCATGAAATACCGGGAGCGCGGCGGCCGGTTCCGTTCGCCCGATGATTTTCAGAAAATTTACACCCTGTCCGAATCGGATTTTGAGCGCCTGCGACCTTACATCCGGATCGGCGCAACTGCCCAAAACAAGAACCGGGAAGTATTTAAAGCACCTGCCAAACAACCGGAACTATTTGCATTTGACCCGAATACAGCCGGAGAGCAGGATTTCCTCCGCCTGGGTCTTCCGAGGGCTTTGGTTTCCCGGTTGCTTCGTTACCGCGAAAAGGGCGGGTTTTTCTTCGAAAAATCGGATTTTAGAAAACTATACGGGTTAAAAGAAGAAGACTATGTTCGGCTGGAGCCATATATCGTCATTACAAAATCGGCGGTGGCGGTTCGCCCGGTAACGTATTCCGGTGGCGGTGGATGGGCCAAACCTGTTGGGGAGGTGTTTATAGATGTCAACGCCGCCTCGCCGGATGAGTGGCGGCATTTGCCGGGCATCGGCGCGGCGCGCGCGCACAAAATTGTGCGTTACCGGGATAAACTCGGCGGATTCACTTCGGTAAACCAGGTGGCTGAAACCTTCGATTTGCCGGACAGCGTATTTCAGCAAATCCGCTCCCGGCTGCGAACAGAAGCGCCCGTTTACCGGAAGATAAACCTCAACACCGTTTCTGCGGAAGAACTCGATGCGCATCCATATTTCAATTTTAAACAATCGCAGCTCATTATCGGCTACCGAAAGCAGCATGGTAACTTCAATAGCGTCGACGACCTTGAAGGTATCCTGGCTTTTTCGGACCGGAAATGGTTGGAGCAGGTGAAACCGTATTTGAAAGTAAAGGACTGAATAGACTTGTTGCGGTGGGGAAGCGGAGTGGCAAAAACAACCGTTTCTTCGCCGCTTCGCTTCCCCACCGCAACAAGTCTAATCCCTCACCATCCCAGCTTCGCCACTACTGCGTAGTGATCCGAATACTCCCCCTTGGGTACCCGGCAAGTGTATGTTTTAATCTTCGGATCGGTCAGGATGTAGTCGATGCGCAGAAACGGCAATGCGCCGGCGAAAGTAGTGCCGATACCCAATCCCTTTTCCCGAAAGGTATCGGTCATCCCTTCTGCCAGGAGGCCATACACATAAGCGTTGGGCGTGTCGTTGAAATCGCCGCAGAGGATAACCGGATAAGGGCCGGCGTCGATATGTTTTCGGAGCACGGCTGCCTGTTCGGCACGGATACTGGTGGCGCCGCCTACTTTGCGCAATACTTTATAGATGCCCCGGTAGGTTTCTTTTTTTTCGAGTTTGGGGTCATCCAGCACCTTTTCCGTATCTCCGGTAACGCGGTTGGAGTATAAGTGCACGCTGTATACCCGCACCACCTGCTTGTCGATACGAATATCGGCCCATAGCATGGAATTATCGGATTTTGAAAAGGGCACATCCCCGCTGGCTATGATGGGGTAACGGCTGAGCAGCATGGTACCGCCTTTACGGTTGATGGTGTATTTATAGCCCATCATTTCGGCAAGGCGGGGGTAAAATTTCCGGGCAGTTTCCTGGATACACAGGATGTCGGGATCGCCGTTTTCGCGAAGGAAACCGGCGTAGCCGTTGAAAATGCCGTCCCAGATATCTTCCTCCAGGTTCAGCCCCCTGAAAATACCACCCAGATTGTGCGTCGCTACGGTTACGGCATTGGCGGGTACGGCATCGTTGCCCAGGTTCATGCCGATAAACCCCGTGACATATTGCCACCCGAACAGTAGAATGCCCAAATGGTACAGGGCAAAGCGGTGTTTTCGCAGCGCCCATATCACCAGCAAAATAACATTTGCCAGCAGTAACCAGGGAAATCCCGTACCAAAAAAAGCCATCCAACCAAACAATGCCGGGTTTACGTAAGGAGATACGTAAGACAGGAAGGTACACACGATAACCCCGGCACTGAGTATTTTAAGCAGGTGTTTTATGATGTAATTCATAGTGGAGGTTTGAAGGTTTCTGGTTTGAAGGTTACTGTTTGAAGGTTACTGGTTTGAAGGTTACTACGGCAACCTTCAAACCAGTAACCTTCAAACCCTCAAACCCCTTTTACTTATCCCAGCATTCCCTTGCAACCGACTGGGCAAACTCGGTTTCGCGCACTAAACGGAAGTAAGAATCGCGGTTATGATCGAGGTTTTTGTCCGGCGGATATTGTTGAAAAATAAGGTCGGCGAGCCGTTGCCAGCCTTTTTGCTCCATCGCGAGTTTGGTTATGCAGAGGCTTCGACCCGGTGAGGCTTCCGGGTGGGCGCGTTGCTCGGCTTCGAGGGCGCGCTGGAGGTATGCGGCTAAAGTTTGATTGGTTGGTTGGGAAAAATCAACCCGGTGTATTTCGGGTTCCGAGGGCAGGTATTTGACCTCGAAAGCATCGCGGTCTTCGAGCGGAAATCCATTGGGTAAAATGATGATGCCGGTATCGGGAACAGAAAAGAGCCCGGATACCTGTTTGTTTTTTTCGGTCAGGAAACCGTAATAAATACGTCGCTGCAATCCTTGTTCCACGATCAGGAGGGTAGCTTCGGTCTTTTTCCCTTCGCCGGCCATTCGTTGTTCGTATTCGGGGGTTAACCGGCTGGTCAAACTGGTGGCGCCCAGGTATTTCTGCCGTTGCATGCGGCCGTATCGTTGAAACCCGATCACGGCCACCGTGAGCAACAACACCAGTCCGCCCAGGAACAAGGCGATGTGTTTGCGGTTCCGGCGTTCTTCGGTCCGCCGGAGGCGATTCCGGGGGGTATCAACTTTTTTGTTGACTTGGAAATCGTAACTAAATCCTTCTTTTTCTTTTACAATGCTGACTTCGCACAATTCGTCCTCCACAAAAAAAGAGTAGGTGCGGGATTCTTTCACCGAAAAGTCAACCTGAATGACACGCAAATTGCAGTGGATGAGCAAATGACCGGTGCGGTCGCCATGATATACGCCAATCCGGTTCCGGTTGCCGAAGTCATCGAGATATACCCAGCCGACTTGCGCCATGTGACAGGTTTACATGCTTAATTTTATGATGCAGGTGGATCAGTCGCCCGGAGTTAATAGTTACTGGTTTGAGGGTTACTGGTTGGAACCCTCAAACCAGTAACGTTTAATCCGCCAGTTTCTTACCTTTTACCTTCGGCCTTCCGATACTGATATAGTGAAACCCATGCGCTTTCATTTGTTCCAGGTCATATACATTGCGACCATCGAAAATGACGGCCTCTTTGAGCAGGTTTCGCATCCGTCCGAAGTCGGGGTTGCGGAACTCGCTCCATTCGGTCATGATGGCTAAGCTGTCGGCGCCGTTCAGGGCGTCGTACATATTGGCCACGAACTGAACACGGTCGCCGTAAATAGCCTGTACATTAGGCATGGCTTCCGGGTCGAATGCCTGTACGTGCGCGCCGGCGGCCAACAGTTCGTCGATAATGACAAGCGCCGGCGCTTCCCGGATATCGTCGGTGTTGGGTTTGAACGCCAGCCCCCACACGGCAATGGTGCGCCCGGAGAGGTCATTTTTGTAAAAACGCCGGATTTTTTTGGTCAGTACACTCTTCTGAATCGTATTCACTTTCATCACCGATTTCAGGATTTTGAAATCGTATGAATAGTTGCTGGCGGTTTTGGCAAGAGCCTGCACGTCTTTGGGAAAGCAGGAGCCCCCGTAACCGATACCGGGGAACAGGAAGCGTTTGCCGATGCGGCTGTCGCTGCCCATGCCGATACGAACCTGGTCGACGTTAGCGCCTAATTTTTCGCAGAGATTGGCGATTTCGTTCATGAAGGTAATCCGCGCGGCTAAGTAGGAATTGGCGGCGTACTTGGTCATTTCTGCCGAGCGCTCATCCATAAAATAGATCGGGTTGCCCTGGCGCACGAAAGGTTCGTACAATTGTTTCATCAGCCGGCTGGCTTTTTCACTACGGGTGCCGATAACGACACGGTCCGGTTTGAGAAAATCCTCCACGGCCACGCCTTCTCGCAGGAATTCGGGGTTAGACACGACGTCGAACATTTTTTTCGGCAGTTTTTCGGCCAGAATTGCCGCCACTTTTTCCGAGGTGCCTACCGGTACGGTACTTTTGTCCACGATAACCTTGTACTCGGTGATCATGCCCGACAGATCGCGCGCCACGCCCATAATGTACGAAAGATCGGCGCTGCCGTCTTCGCCCGGTGGGGTAGGCAGGGCTAAGAAAATGATCTGGCTCGGCTCGATGGCTTCCCGGAGGTTGGTGGTAAAATGCAGACGCCCTTCCTTGGTGTTGCGATCGAAAAGCACGTCGAGTCCCGGCTCATAAATGGGGATTTCTCCTTTTTTGAGGCGTTCGACTTTTTGTTCGTTGATGTCAACGCAAATAACGTTATTGCCTGTTTCGGCAAAGCAGGTTCCGGTTACCAATCCAACGTATCCGGTACCAACGACGGCAATGTTCATGTCTTTCAGTGTTTTATCTGTTTTGTAAAATGCAGTGCGCAAAGATAGCGCGCCCCGTCCAATACACCGTTGCCAAATCCTGTTTTTCCAAACGGGTAAATATAAGCCCCCGAATAAAATTATATTTGGAGCAAACCCAATACTTTTGACAACTGAAAATTGGCTGCTCATGCTCCGTAAATTCCTCTTGTTATTATTCCCTTTAGCCGCCGGCCTGTCGCTTTCCGGCCAAATATCGGTGGATAGCCAGAATATTGTACCCAATCCGGGCTTCGAACGTTTCGTCAGCCCACCGGTGGGCTGGTCGTACAAAGGCGCTTTTTTCGGTCAGGTGGTAAAATACTGGTTTAGCGCCACCACGGCCAGCCCAGACGTGTACGGCCCCGGCGTGAAAATACCGCAAGACTGGGCGGATAAGGGCTTTGGCACACAATCTGCGCACGGTGGGCGTTGTATGGCCGGCCTCACGCTCTACGGCTGCACCAACGGTAAGCCGCATTGCCGGGAGTATGTGGAAATTCAACTGGCGGAACCGCTGGTGCCGGGCCAAACTTATTTGGTGGAATTGTGGGTGAGTCATCTGCCGCGCTCCCTGCAAATCAATAACATAGGCGTTTTTTTTTCTGAAAAACGTATGGAACGCCAGTCCGACGAGCAGTTGCAATATAAACCCCAGTTCAATGCCAAAAATATCGTAGCCACTCCCAAAAACAAATGGGTGAAATTAAGCGGCCATTTCCAGGCAACCGACGAGGCAGAATACCTGATTATCGGCAATTTTTTTGAGGACAAGGACACTAAAACAGAGGCTTACCGGGAGGATTGTTTCAATTACGCCTATTATTATATTGATGATGTTCTGGTAAAAAAGGTGCCACCGTTTCTTGCCGTTCCGGTCAAACCCGACGATCTGACCCGCCAACCGCTGGAAGAAGGCAAGGCGATTCAATTAAAAGATATTTATTTTGAATTTGATAAGTTTGAGTTGATGCCCCGCTCCTTCGTGGAACTGAACAAACTGCTTCAAATTCTGCGGGGAAACCCCAAAATGGTGATTGAAATCGTAGGGCACACGGATAATATCGGAAAGCCGGATTACAACAAATACCTGTCTCGCCGGCGTGCAAAATCTGTCGTGACTTTTCTATTGGAAAACAAAATTTCACCGGGAAGACTGCGCTACCACGGAGAAGGAGAAGCCAAACCGATTGCTTCCAATAATACCGAGGAAGGCAGGTTTCAGAACCGGCGGGTGGAGTTTGTGATTGTAAAACGGAAGTAATAAATTGTTTCTGGTTAGAAGGTTTCTGGTTAGAAGGTTAGAGGGTTTCTGGTTCGGTAACGCGAGCCAGAAACCCTCTAACCTTCTAACCAGAAACCTTCTAACCAGAAACCTTAAAAGAACCTATTGCCGGATCAATTTAGTCGTTTGCCAGTTTTGGCCTTCGGCTCTGGCCCGTACGGCATAAAACCCGGATGGTAAGTCGCCGGTCCAGATGGGCGCTCCGGACTGAATAGTTTCATCGTGACGTACCGAGCCGTCCATGCCCAGAATTTGAATATTAACTTGCTCGCCGTCTTCCAAGCCCGATAAACGAATCCAGTCGCCGGCCGGATTGGGGTATACGCCCAGTTCCGGGGTTTCATCGGAATCTGGTTCTCCGGTGGCGGTTGCTAAGCCTCCGAAGAGCCACTCATAGGCATCCGGGAATTCGCGGCGCCAGAACCATTCAGCGTGCTGGCCATCGGAGGGAACATTAAAAGAAATCTCGGAACTGCTGAACCCGGCATTGAGCATAGCATCGGCGACTTCCTGCATATCCTGACGTACGTAGGCAGGTTCTTGTCCGCCACATAAAAAATATGTTCGAACATTGTTGCGCTTTCCGGTGGATTGTATCTGAGCAACCGGGTTGTCGCCGGCAAACCAGAACGCCGGCGAAAAAATACCGGCTTTGGAAAACACGGCCTGGTGTTCAATAAGACCGTACATGGAAACAAGCCCGCCCATGCTGCTGCCCATAAGACCGGTGTAATTTCGGCCCGGATAGGTGCGGTAGTGCGAATCGATGTATGGTTTGAGCGTATTGACGATAAAATTCATGTACTCGTCGCCTTGGCCGCCGCCGTATAAGGGATTGATCCAGGCAGAGTATTCATCCAACCTGTAAACGCCGCCGTTGTCGATACCCACGATGATACAACCCGGGTCGCCTTGGGCAAACAGTTCGTCCATCGACTCGTCCACTTCCCATTCCCCGGCAAAGCTGGTAGTAGGGTCAAACAAATTTTGACCGTCCTGCATATAAAGGACCGGGTATTTTTTTGTGGTAGTGCCGTAGTCCGGTGGCAGGTACAGCCATACCCGCCGGGTTCGGCTCAGTTCCGGCATGAAAAAGTTATTGTCCAGAATTGTTACCTGGGAAGCCCCATTGTTGCCATTCGACAGGTCTTCCCACGAGAGAATAGCCAGTTCGATCGTTTGTGGCAGCCCGGTATACGTGATGACGTGATCGGGCTGAAAGTCGCCGTTGGCGTTTCCTTCTACCGTAGCCCAACTACCGCGGGTGAACTTGAACCGCACCGGACCTGCCGTCGGGTTTAAGGTAATGGAATACTGCCCGCCAGGTTGGGCAGCAAGGATCATATTCACATCGCCGGGGTTCCATCCATTGAATGTTCCGGTAATGTGGATTTTTGCGCTGGCAGGGGTATTGGAGGGTATTGAGGTTACTTTTACGGTTAATTGGGCAGAAATGATACCGGGTAATAGCGCAATTACCCAGCATAAGGCACGTAGAGGGTACGTGTTTAGCATACGCAGGAGGATTTTTCGTTTCTCAATAGTAGTGTCGCAGGTACATTGCGGTACCCAACTCACAGTTATGCCGATATTTTAGAAAGGGGAAAGCGGGAGGTGCAGGGGAAAGATTATGCAATTAAATGCAAAAAAAAGTAAATGTTTGGTTCTTTCCGAGCACTTGATTGTTGTTAATTGCGGTTGCTAATGTCGGGCTAATAGCGAATAATCGCAGGTTTTTCGACGAAAAAACAGATATGGATACTAAACACCACAACGAAGGGCCCCAAACAACAAGCAATCCCTGGCAAACTTTGAGCATAAATCAGGTTTACGACAACCCCTGGATACGCGTTACGCACCGGGAAGTACGCAATCCGTCTGGCGGCGCAGGCATCTATGGTGTCGTACATTTTAAAAACGTAGCCATCGGAATTGTGCCGATCGATGCGGAAGGATACACCTGGCTGGTCGGGCAGTATCGCTATGCATTGGATCGTTACAGCTGGGAAATCCCGGAAGGAGGAGGGCCGCTGAACAGGCCGTTGCTTGAATCGGCTCAACGGGAATTGCTCGAGGAAACCGGAATCCGGGCCCAACGCTGGACTCCACTGCTGGATATGCACCTGTCCAACTCGGTGAGCGATGAATATGGCATCGTTTATGTTGCACAGGAACTTGAATTCGGCGCAGCACAGCCGGAAGAAACCGAGCAACTTCAAATCCGCCGCCTGCCTTTTTCCGAAGCCCTCGAAATGGTGCTTCAGGGCGAAATCACCGACTCACTCTCCGTTGCCGCCTTGTTAAAAGTAAACGAATGGCTGCGAAGGGGTATTTTAAATGTTTAAATTTTCGACGAACGTAACTAATTCACAATGTATTGATTAGAAACCTCTTGCGTGTTAACGCATTGTCAACAGTGACGAAGATCAGGCTCTGGCGACAAATTTGGCCATACATTTGTTAAAATTTTAAGATTGGGCCATACCGCGAAAAGGTTAGACAATAAATAATTGGATCGTCGCAAAGCGGCGGAGCGTGCGGAAAAAGTCCCGACCAACTTTATGATAAATAAAATCTCTCTCCTATTCTGCCTCATGCTGCTTCCCTTCGTTTTAACGTTGGACTGCGGCAACGGCTCGGCAAGCGTTTCTATGAAAAACGCAGTAGCCGGGGTGGTGGCAGCCGAAAACATGAACAGCGCTTTACCGGAACGTATGGTGGCCATGGCACCCACTGCTTATCCCAAACCGCTGATTCTGAAACGCCAGGTACACTCTTCGGTACTTACTTTCAAACATCCGGATACCTTGCCTTATCTCACTTTTGCGCCGGCCATGTTGGAGGCTATGTATGAGCAGGCCAATTACCTGCGCCGCTCCGACGCCAAAAAATATCCGGTGAAAGGCATCAGCAAAGCAGAAATGCTCAAAACGGTTGAACTGCTTCAGGAATGTCAGATTCTGCAACCGGAAGCCATGCTGGATCGTTTTGATTTCTACCAGGTCAACACCGAACTAAAAAAAGACCGCGTCCGTATCACGGGTTATTACACGCCCATTGTGCAGGCCAGCCGGGAGCAAACGCCTGAATTTTCTATCCCGATTTTGCGCCGACCCGAACATGTGCCTTCCCCTGCCGCTATTGCAGCCGGTGCGTTGGCCGGTAAGGGTCTGGAAATGGCTTGGGTACGCTCCAAAAAGGAGTTAGCGAATGCCCAGTTACAGGGCTCTTGCTGGGTGGAATATGCCGATGGCAAACGTGAACATTTTGGCTTTGGCGGTTCTGTAAAAGGCGCCGGTGGCGTTTATGTGTTTTTTACCAAGGTAGATGAAAAAGTATTGGGCGCCGGATTTTTCCCTTTGACGGCCGGCTATTCGGTCGCAGTCGATCCTCGGGTCATTCCCATCGGCGCCACCCTGTTGGCCGAACTTCCCGATATGGACCCCGCCGGCAATCTGAAAGGATATACTTACCGGATACTTTTCGCGCAAGACCGCGGTGGCGCTATTCTGACCACCAAACGTTTGGATTTATACAGCGGTATTGGCATGAACGGACTTCAGGAGGCGCGAAAAATAAATGGCTACGGCCGCTTATGGGTATTATTGCCCAAACAATAGATTTCACATGCCGCAACGCGATTTAGAGAAACTTACCCGCCAGGCAATTCAGGCTGTGCGTGAGACTGCCGTATTTCTCCATACCGAGGTAAATCGTGTACAATTCGGCCAGGTAGAAGAAAAACACCTCAACGGGCTGGTCAGTTACGTGGATCGCACAGCCGAGGAAATGCTCGTGGAACGTTTGCATAAAATACTGCCCGAAGCTGCCTTTATCACGGAGGAAGATACCGTGGAACAAGGGAAATCGGCTGATCTGCAATGGATTATTGATCCGTTGGACGGCACAACGAATTACTTGTACGGACTCCCGCATTACTCCGTCAGTGTGGGCCTGAGGGCCGGCGCAGATATGTTGATCGGAATCGTACATCACGTACCCAACAACGAAATGTTCTACGCCTGGCGAAACGGCGGCGCCTGGTGCAACGACTTACCCATCCGGGTCAGCCAACGCGATACCCTGCGGCAGGCACTGGTCGCTACCGGATTCCCTTACCACAACTTTGATCGGGCCGACAGCTGGTTCAAGGCGCTGCGTACCTTCATTGCAGAGGGGCGCGCCGTGCGCCGGTATGGCTCTGCAGCGCTCGACCTGGCCTATGTGGCTTGCGGGCGCTTCGATATTTTCTTCGAATACGGCTTGAATTCCTGGGACGTGGCCGGCGGCGCGCTGCTGGTACACGAAGCCGGTGGTCGTGTCAGCGATTTCAGCGGGGGGAATACTTTTGTCGACAACGGTGAAATATTAGCCTGCAGCGCTGCTGTGTACGATGCCGCCCTGGCTATCGTGGAAGACGCATTTGTGATTTAGTGGTCATAAAAAGATTTTTGCTTTCCGCTTTCAGGTTGTGCAGTTGAAGTGGATTACCCATTTTTGCAGTCTGCTCCACTAACCCCCAGTCCGTAAAACTGCCCTAACCACATAAATTCAAATTATGAAAGAAAAAGGTATTCCTACCGTCGACCTGTCAACGTTTGTTCATGGAACGCCTGCTGATCGCGCGGCCTTCGTACAGGCGATCGGCCAGGCATTTCACGAGGTCGGATTTGTGGCCGTGGTCAATCATGGCATCCCCAAACCACTGGTAGACGGCTTTTATGCTGCGGCCAAAGCCTTTTTTGCCTTGCCGGAAGCGTCCAAACGCCAGTACGAAATCACTGGAATGGCCGGGCAGCGCGGCTATACCTCCTTCGGAAAGGAGCATGCCAAACAATCGCAGGTAGCCGACCTGAAAGAATTTTTCCAGATCGGCCAGGTCGTTTCGGCCGACCATCCGTTGAAGGCGGAATACCCCGATAATGTTTCCGTGCTTGAAACGCCGGAGTTTACCCAAATGGGGCGCGAACTGTACCAGGCTTTCGAAAAGGCGGGCGCACAACTGCTGGAGGCTATCGCTATTTACCTGAACCTGTCGCCCGACTACTTTACGCCCTTCATTACGGATGGCAACTCCATTCTGCGGGCAATCCACTATCCACCCATCACACAGGAACCGGCCAGCGCGATCCGGGCCGAACAACATGAAGATATTAACCTCATTACCCTGCTCGTGGGCGCCAGCGCCGGGGGACTACAACTCCTGAACTCTAAAAACGAATGGGTGGCCATCATGCCGGAAGCCGACGAAATCGTAATCAATGTGGGCGATATGCTACAGCGGCTCACCAATAACTACCTGAAAAGTACCACACACCGCGTGGTAAATCCACCCCGCGAAGAGTGGCACCTGCCGCGCCTCAGCATCCCCTTCTTCCTGCACCCGGTGGGCTCCATGAGTTTGGCCTGCCTGCCTGCCTGCATTACCCCGGAGAATCCGCTGCACTATGCGCCCGTTACTGCCGGCGCGTACCTGGACGAACGCTTGCGGGAAATTGGACTCAAGAAGTAAGGCGTCATTGGGTCATTTCGTCATTGACGAAATGCCGCCAATGACGAAATGCCGCCAATGACGATTTCCCAAACTTCCCGGCGCGTTCCCGTGTTTTGCTTGGATGCAAAACTATGACATCCTGATTGTCGGCGCCGGGCCGATTGGACTTGCCTGCGGCATCGAAGCGCAAAAGGCCGGCCTCTCGTACGTTATTCTGGAAAAGGGACCTTTGGTTCACTCGTTGTACCACTATCCCGCCAATATGACGTTTTTTTCCACCTCCGAGCGTCTGGAAATCGGCGGCATCCCCTTTGTTTCCAATAATGCCAAGCCTACCCGGGCCGAAGCGCTGGAATATTACCGCCGCGTGGCTGAAACCTTTCACCTGAACCTTCGGCTGTATGAAGGAGTGGAAACAATCACTCCCCAGACATCGGGCGGATATGCCGTAGTCACCGGCAAAAATACGTATCAGGCCGCCAATATCATCCTGGCAACGGGCTTTTACGATATCCCCAATAAGCTGAATATTCCCGGTGAAGATTTGCCCAAAGTAACACATTACTACGCCGAGCCGCACCCCTATTACCGCCAAAAAGTGGTAGTGGTGGGCGCCAACAACTCTGCCGTAGATGCTGCCCTCGAAACCTGGCGCAAAGGCGCTGAAGTGACCATGGTCGTTCGCGAAGCCGACATCGGCGAGCGGGTCAAATACTGGGCTCGGCCGGACATTGTAAACCGCATTAAAGAAGGGGCCATCCAGGCATTTTTTAATGCCACCCTCACGGCAATACGCCCGCACGAAGTCGAAATACAAACCCCTTCCGGGTTGGTTACCTTTCCGAATGATTTTGTTATTGCGGCGACCGGCTACCAGCCGAATTTTGCATTTTTACAAAAAATCGGGGTAAAACTGTCCGAAGACGGCAAGTTTTATCCCCAATATAACCCTGAAACGCAGGAATCAAACCTGGTCGGATTGTACCTGGCCGGCGTCATCTGCGGCGGAATGGATACGCACGTTTGGTTTATCGAAAACTCCCGGGTACACGCGGAAAAAATCATTGCGGCGATAAAGATGAAGATCAAAAATGCCAGCCCAGTTTCAGCGAACCCTCCGGATTAAAAAGCGGGGGTTCGTAGGTATCTCCCTGAAACAAAACTTCCTTATCACCGGCTATCCGCAAGTGAATACCTGCCCAAGGGCTCAAATAAAAATTCCGGAAAAATTTCCAGTTGTACCCACCCCCAATCGATGCCAGGTAAATTTTGTAGGCTCCGCTGCTTTCAGCAGGGTTATACCGGATACGGGCGTCCCAGTAAACAACGCCGCCGGCCACCCACCAACCGGAGAAATCGGGCCGGAGGAAATAGTCGGCCAACAGCGCATAGGCCTTTATGGTGTTATCAGAAAATTGGTCGGGCAGTAAAAAATCCGGTTTGGTTGCCTTTGCGACAATCAGCCGGCCCCTCCAATGGCCTTTCCCTGCCCATACCGCACCAAAGTAGCCTCCCGTGGCATAAGGCAAAACATCCAGTTCCACCCCTGCAGTGAACCTGCCGGGCGATATTTTCTCCTGGGCAAACAAACCTTGCAAACAAAAGCAAAACAAGGCAATGACGATGTTTTTCATAGATTCTGGTGTGTATAAATGAAAATGACGTAAGGTAACAGTTCGTTACTTACGTCACCTCACGGTTTGTTTTTTGTGCGGTCGGGGGTTCAGGCTTGTTTCGCCGGACAGGTATTCAGCCCGACAATGGTGTACAACGGGCAAAAACTCACGACACTGGTCGCCACAAAAACACCGGCTAAAACCAGTAATATCGTGCCCACCAACCCGGTGATCGTACCGGTAAAATACAATGCAGCGATAACGATTGCGATGAGGACGCGGACGATGCGGTCGGTGTTTCCCATGTTCTTTTTCATAATCTTGTTTTTATTGATGAAAGAAAGTGTTGACGGTCCAAACAATTCCGGCCACCAGACCAAGACAGATCAGACAAACCAGCATCAATTTGAACGTTTTGTTTTTCATAAGCCAAAGGTGCGGCAGATGGGAAAACACTTTTGGTGACGCAGGTCACACAAGGGCATATTATTTCACTACCGCAAAATTCCTTCTATATGGCCCAGTTCCTCCCCGCTAAACGTCGGGTTTTCCAAACACTTCAACGAATCGGCTAATTGCTCCGGCCGGCTGGCGCCCACAAGTACCGAAGTCACTTGCTCGTGCCGCAATACCCAGGCCAGGGCCATTTGCGCCAGGGTTTGGCCACGCTTTTCCGCCAGGCCGTTCAATTGCCGGATTTGCTGAAGCCGCGCCTCCGTGATATCTTTTTCTTTCAGGAAACCATGCGTTTTGGCCGCGCGCGAATCGTCCGGAATGCCTTGCAAATATTTGTTGGTCAGTAATCCCTGCGCCAGCGGGGAAAACGGAATACAGCCCATACCTTCCTGCGCCAGCACATCGAGCAGCCCCGCTTCAATGTCACGCACAAACATGGAGTATTTGGGCTGGTGAATGAGGCAGGGTGTGCCCAGTTGCCGGAGGATACGGCAAGCCTCGGCAGTTTGTTCGGCCGAATAATTGGAAATACCCACGTACAAGGCTTTGCCCTGCCGGACGATCAGGTCGAGTGCGCCCATCGTTTCTTCGAGTGGCGTATCCGGATCGGGACGGTGGCTGTAAAAGATGTCTACATAGTCGAGCCCCATACGTTGGAGGCTTTGGTCGAGGCTGGCCACGAGGTATTTTTTGGAACCCCACTCCCCATAAGGGCCGTCCCACATCAGGTATCCGGCTTTGGTTGAAATAATCAACTCGTCGCGGTAGCTTTGGAAATCCTGGCGCAGGATACGGCCAAAATTCTCTTCAGCCGAGCCGGGTGGCGGGCCGTAGTTGTTAGCCAGGTCGAAGTGCGTGATGCCCGCATCGAAAGCGAGATGCAGCGTGGCGCGAAAAGTTTCCGCTACGTCTACGTGGCCGAAATTATGCCACAGGCCCAGCGAAACGGCCGGCAATTTCAATCCGCTGCGACCACAGCGGCGGTAATGCATGTGTTGATAACGGGTCGGGGAAGGTAAATAAGTCATGAATATCGTTTTAGGGCTAAATGTAGGAAAATGGGTACGTTTGTGCAGATGCCATTTGCCGGGGAGGTTACAAGCCGCCCGCTTTTTAGGGATGTTTACAGCCGGGGGAATGGAATAAGGCAAACGAATTTTGTAACCTGGTTTAAAATTTATTCAACATGACAATAAAGCAATTATTCATTCTCCTCCTGGCAACCCTCTATATCGCCGCTTGCTCCCAATCGCGGGGCCTTTCCAACCGCAACGCCCCCGGCTCCATCGGCGTGGGCGCCCAGGCGCCAGCCGGCGCGGAAATACTTTTTGACGGCTCGCGCCAAATGCTCGATGACAACTGGATCTATTGGGCCGGCCCGCGCCTTGCCGCCACCCCGCCCATCAAGTGGAAAATCGTGGACGATCCGGCGGGCCCGGGTACCTGCGTCAGTTCGAACGACCCCACGGCAGCCGGCGGTAAATACGGCACAGCTGACATCGTGACGAAAAAAACATTCCGCGATTTTCGCCTGCACATCGAATTCCTGATCGCTAACCCCGGCGGCAACAGCGGCGTTTACCTGCAAAACCGGTACGAAATTCAGGTGCTCGACGGCGACTCCACCACGCACGGCATGGCCGCTGTGATCAACGAAGTCGCCGCGCCCTACCGGCCGTATCGCGGCCTCGGGCAGTGGAACGCCTATGACATTCAATTTAAAGCCGCCCGCTTCAAGGATGGTAAACTGATCGAAAAAGCCCGGGTTACCGTGTACTTCAATGGCGTGAAAGTGCATACCGATCAATCCATCAACCAGGTCTGGGGTGGCCCCAATTCCGGTATCGACGGCGGAAATGACGGCGGCAAAGGCATCACCGACATACCGGGCGGACTCAAATTACAGGCCGAAGGACACGATGTGTTGTATCGCAATATTTGGATGAAGGTGTTGGATTTGGGGGAGAAGGGGACGGATTTTTGAGTGCTTGGATATACTTTTTCTTTTTCCCTTCGCCAATCCGTACCTTTGCCTCCCTAACGATTTCCGAAAGAAAAGAAGTGGACAGGATCAACATGATTTTCAGGATATATCATGTAAATCCTGTTGATTCTGTCTCAAAAAATATTTAGTACGAAAACAATCTGCTTCCATCCGAAAAGAAGCCAACTTGTCAAACTACCATCATTTGGACCATGGCAATGACCTTCATGGATTTTGAAAAACCCCTAGAAGCCCTTTACGAGCAGTTGGAGAAATTGAAAGAAGTAGGGGAGAAAGGCGAAGTGGACGTATCCGATATGATCGGCGAGCTGGAAACGAAAATCCACAACAGGCGAAACGAGATATTTGCGAACCTGAGCGGTTGGCAAAAAGTACAACTCTCCCGCCATCCGGAACGCCCCTACACGTTGTACTACGTGACCACGATGTGCAACAAATTTATCGAATTGCACGGAGACCGCTGCGGCGGCGACGATCACGCAATTGTCGGCGGCTTAGCCAATTTAGACGGCCAAACCATCGTCGTCATTGGCCACCAGAAAGGGGTGAACACCAAAATGCGGCAGTACCGCAATTTCGGCATGGCCAACCCCGAAGGCTACCGCAAAGCCTTGCGCCTGATGAAGATGGCCGAACGTTTCGGTTTTCCGGTCGTTACCCTGATCGATACGCCGGGCGCTTTTCCGGGCCTGGAAGCCGAACAGCGCGGACAAGCGGAAGCCATTGCGCGAAACCTGTTCGAAATGGCGCAACTGCGGGTACCCATTCTTTGTTACATCATCGGCGAAGGCGCTTCCGGCGGCGCGTTGGGCATCGGCCTTGGCGATAAAGTGTTTATGTTGGAGTACACCTGGTACTCGGTCATTTCGCCCGAATCCTGTTCTTCCATCCTCTGGCATTCCTGGGACTACAAAGAACAAGCCGCACAGGCCCTGAAACCTGACGCTGATCACATGCTCGAATTCGGCCTGATTGACGGCATCCTGAAAGAACCGCTCGGCGGCGCCCACAACGGGCCGGAAGCCATGGCACAAACGTTGAAAAGCCATATCCTGACCGAATTAGCCGAATTAAATAGCCAGGACCCCGAAGAACGTATCACTGCCCGGATCAATAAATATAGTAAAATGGGCCATTACCGGCGTTTGCCGGCCGGCAAATGAAGGCTATTAAAATATTGACACTATGTTAGAAAACATTCGCGGAGCCTTGCTGCGCAGATATATGCGCCAATTGCTCAAAACACAAAACCGGCGGCGCAAAACACATACCCTGCAAAGCGCCCGTTCGATCGGCATTTTGTTCGACGGCACGGAGGAAAAAGACCGCCTGGAAGTGCTCGATTTTGCACATTCGCTGGAAAAACCGACCAAAAAAGTCCGCCTGCTGGGCTTCGTTGATATAAAAAAAGTTGCGTTGGGGCAAACACAGTTTCCCCAGTTTACGCAAAAAGAGCGGGGCTGGAACGGTGTGCCGAACAGCGAAGCGGTCAAAACATTTGTTGCCGAACAGTTCGATCTGTTGCTCTGCCTGAATGGCAAGCAGACCCTGTTGCTGGAATGGGTGGCCGCAGCCTCGCAAGCAGCCATGAAAATCGGCACCTACACGGAGCATCCGAACGACTTCGATTTAATGCTGGAAACGCCGGCCCAAAAAGGCGTACGTTTCTTCGTGGACCAGCTCGACCTGTATCTCGATAAAATTGTCCCGACCAAATATGAGTCAGCATCAGCGCTTTAGGGGTACCGGTGTCGCCTTGGTCACGCCGTTTAAAAATGGTCAAATCGACTGGGAAGACCTGGAAAAGGTGATCGAACACGTCATTGCCGGCGGTGTCGAATTTTTAGTCAGCCTCGGCACCACGGGTGAGTCAACCACTATTTCAGAAGACGAACACCGGCAAATCCTGGACTTTACGATCAAGGTCAATCGCGGGCGTTTGCCCTTGGTTGCCGGAATATTCGGCGGCAACAACACGGCGGTGCTGGTAGAAAAAATACAGTCGTTCAACTTTGAAGGCATTGATGCCCTGCTTTCCAGCAACCCTGCGTACAACAAACCGGGGCAGGAAGGAATTTTCCGGCACTACATGGCCCTTGCGGAGGTATCGCCGCGCCCTATTATTATTTACAACGTGCCCAGCCGCACGGCTTCGAATATGACCGCCGAAACGACACTCCGGTTAGCCAATGCGAGTGAGAAATTTCTCGGCGTAAAGGAAGCCAGCGACGATATTTACCAGGTGATGAAGATCATCAAGGGCAAGCCTAAAAATTTTCTGGTACTCAGCGGCGACGATTTTATTACCCTGCCGCTCATCGCTTCCGGCGGCGACGGGGTGATTTCGGTGATCGCCAACACCATGCCCCGGCCGTTTACCGATATGGTGCGCGCGGCCTTGCGCCAGGATATGCCCACTGCCCAACGCCTCAACCTGAAGTTGCTGGAATTGTACAAACTACTTTTTATCGAAGGCAACCCCGTCGGCGTAAAAGCCGCGATGGAATTACAAGGGCTGTGTAGCCGCGAGGTGCGGCTGCCGCTCGTGCCCATGTCGGAACAGGGCGTACACCTGATCATGGCAGAATTGGAAAAAGTGGCGGATTGAGGGTTTTCCGCACAAACCGTATAATAGCTCCCATGATTCAAGGATTTATTTTTGATATGGATGGCACCATGGTGGACAACATGATGGTACACCACCGTGCCTGGCAACGCAAATTAGCCGAAAACGACCTCGACCTTACGCTCGAAGAAGTAAAGGAGAGCATTCACGGCATTAATGAGGAAATCATCGAACGCCTGTTCGGCGACCGTTTTACGCCGGATGACCGGCGCCGGATTGCCGGGGAAAAAGAAGCCGCTTACCGCGATATTTTTCTGCCCGAATTAAAATTATTGGACGGGCTGGAGGCTTTTCTCCGGGCAGCGCACGCTATTGGTATCCCCATGGGCATCGGCACTGCAGCGCCGAGGGAAAACGTCGATTTTGTGCTCGATAATCTCGGCCTGCGTCCACTGTTCCAATCCGTTTTCGATGCCAAAATGGTCACGAAGGGCAAGCCCGATCCGGAGGTTTTTCTAAAAGTAGCGGAACAGTTGGCCCTGAAGCCGGAAAACTGCCTCGTATTTGAAGATTCTCCCACCGGCGCTGAAGCGAGCCGCCGAGCCGGCATGGCCGCCGTGATCGTAGCCACTACCCATAAGCCGGAGGAGTTTGCCAGGTTTGATAACGTGGTGCGGATTATTTCCGATTATTCAGCGCTTCGGCCGGCGGAATTGCTGCACTCTTTCTGAGAAGGGCTTCGACGCTTTACCAAGTCAAATATTTTAAACCACAAAGTTCACATAGTACACATAGCGTTATGCTCTCGTGTGTACTATGTGAACTTTGTGGTTTAAAAACCTAAATAGCGGCCCCAAAAAAACACTGCTCCCGACTGTTACAGCCGGGAGCAGTTCACTTTATAAACCCATTCTATACGTAGGAAGCGCGTCGGACGGTTCAGGAGTCCATTTCTTTTTTAAACTACGTAAAGATATTAGGCGCCAAGGGTGCGCACGGGGGGCGTTTCGTTCAATTTCCAAGGATTAAAAAATCATTTTACAAACTTAATTTGGCCACTGGGCCGGCACTGCAACAATTGCCCCCCAATATTGAAAATTACCTCCCCTATTGTTTCGATTGTGCTGATCGACCTTTGATTGAAGAAGATTTCTTCTCCATTCATTGGTACTTTAAGCAAAATCGTTTCTTTTATGAAAAATTTCTCCTCATTTCACTCCATCCGACGGTGGCTTGCCTTATCCGTTTGGGTGTTGTGTTTCACCGGCCTGAGTGCTCAGGTCCGTACCATCCGGGGCAATATCAGTTTATCGGATGGAGAGCCGATTATCGGCGCCACCATCCGGGTGGATAACGCACCCGAAAGAGGCGCCGTGACCGACATTTCCGGCAATTTTTCGCTCAATGCAGCCCCGGGGGAATCCCTCCGGATTTCGTACACCGGCCATACGACCCAAGTGATCGTGCTGGGCGACGAAGTCACGCTGAACGTCGTGATGGAACCCGCCGCAGTACTGCTGGAAGAAACGGTGATCGTCGGCTATGGTACCGCTAAAAAAAGCGACCTGACCGGTGCCGTATCCTCCGTCTCCGGCGACCAGCTGCGCAGCTCCGTGACGACCAATATCGACCAGGCCCTGCAAGGCCGGGTGGCGGGCGTACAGGTGACGCAAAACTCCGGCCAGCCCGGCGGCGCAGCCTCAATCCGTATCCGCGGCGCCAATTCCATCACCGGCTCCAGCGAACCTTTGTATGTCATCGACGGCATTCCCTTTCAGGGCGACGGCACCTCGGTGGCCGGTTTTGATTGGGCCGGCGGCGCCAACGGACAAAATCGCGTGAACCCGCTTTCGGCCATCAACCCGAACGATATTCTTAGTATCGAGGTGCTGAAAGATGCTTCCGCCTCAGCAATCTACGGTGCACGGGCAGCCAACGGCGTAGTGCTTATCACCACCAAACGTGGTAAAAAAGGAGAAAGTAAAATTTCCTACAACGGCTTCTACGGCGCCCAATCGCTGCCGAACAACCTGGAAATGATGGACCTCCAGCAATTTGCCGATTATCAGCTGCAAATTTCCAGAGACCTGAACCTGACGCCCAACCAGCGATACCTCGACCCCTCGCTGCTCGGAACGGGCACCGACTGGCAACGTGAAATTTTCCGGCCCGCCGGCATGCAAAGCCACCAGATATCTGTTTCGGGCGGCACCGATAAAACCAGCTACGCTATCTCCGGCGGCGTCTTTCAACAAGACGGGATTATTATCGGCTCCGACTTCAACCGGTACACCACGCGGATCAACCTCGACAACCAGGTGAAAGACTGGTTCAAAGTAGGCGGCTCGCTCTCGTATGCCAGTACCGATGAAAAAATTACGCTCAACGACGGCGGCGACGGCATCATTATGCAGGCGCTGCTGAGTCAGCCCGATATACCGGTTCGAGACCTTAACGGTAACTACGCAGGCCCGGAGGTTCAGTTCGCCGGCGCATCCTACAACCCTGTGGCCGCGGCGCTTCAGCGCAACAACACGCTGAAACGCCAACGCCTTATGGGTAATGTTTTTGGCGATGTCAGCCTGTTAAAAGGCATGACTTTCCGCTCCGAAATCGGATTTGACGACAACCACGGCCTGAACGTGGCCTTCCACCCGACCTACAAATGGGGCGCCCTGGTGAATACCGAAAATCAATTGCGCCAGCGCGAAGAAAGCAGTTTCTTCTGGGTGTGGAAAAACTACCTCACCTATAATGTCTTTTCCAACGACAACCACAACCTGACCGCCATGGTAGGCCAGGAAGCGCAAAAGTCGAACTGGCAAGGTTCCCAGGTGACGAAGAAGAACTTCTCTTCCAACGATATTCCGGTGCTTAGCGAAGGCGACGACGTGACTTCCCGTACAACCGGCTGGAAAGACGCGGCCTCCATCGCTTCCTATTTCGGACGCTTCAATTACAACCTGTTCGACCGCTACCTCTTCACCTTTACCATGCGGGCCGACGGTTCCTCGAAATTCGGCCCTGAAAACCGCTGGGGGTATTTCCCATCCGCGGCAGTGGCCTGGCGTGTCGGCGAAGAGAAGTTTATGAAATCGCTGAACACCAACCTGAAACTCCGTCTCGGTTATGGTGAAGTGGGCAACCAGGCTATTGCCAACTACCTGTACGGCGCTTCCCTGCTGGCCTTCAATTCGCCATTCGGCACGGCGTATCGCCTGGAAAAAATTTCCAACCCGAAATTGAAATGGGAAGCCACCCAACAATTCAACGCAGGATTGGATATCGGCTTTTTCAAGGGCCGCGTCGATTTTTCCTTAGACGTATATAATAAACAGACCACCGATATGCTGTTGCAGCTCTCCGTTCCGAGTTATCTGGGCGGCACAGGCTGGCAGGATATACGGGCGCCGTTTGCCAACGTGGGCAAAATGGAAAACAAAGGTTTCGACCTGTCGCTGCGCACCCACAATATCGTGCGCAAAAATTTCAGCTGGAGCACAGACCTGACTTTCTCCCGCAATCGCAACAAAGTAAAGGAATTAGACGACGCCAACCGTATCTATTGGCGCAACCTGTACTGGTACAGCGAATTCCAGACGGCAACCAAAACCAGCGTTGGTCAACCGCTCGGCCTGTTCTACGGCTACCAGACGGAAGGTATTTTTCAGGATCAGGCCGACATACTGGGCCATGCCGTGCAAGTTCCCGACCCCAACAACGACGGTAAAAACCTGGTGGACAAACGCGCCGGCGTCTGGATCGGCGACGTCAAATTCAAAGACATCAATGGCGACGGCGTAATTAATACCCTGGACCAAACGATCATCGGCGACCCGAACCCGGATTTCACCTTCGGCTTCAACAACACCTTCTCGGCAGGGCCCTTCGATTTGGTAGTGTACTTCACCGGCTCCTACGGCGCCGACATCCTCAACTATTCGCGGGTGCAAATCGAAGGTATGACCAACGTGTACGCCAATCAGGCGGAAACCGTGTTCAACCGCGCCCAGTACGGCCTCCGCGACCCGAACGGCTCCGACCTTGATCCGGCAAACGTGTATCTGCTGAATCCGGGCACCGATATTCCGCGCCCGACCACTACCGACAACAACCGCAACAACCGGATGTCCGACCGCTTTATCGAAGACGGTTCGTACCTGCGCCTGCAAAATATCCGGCTCGGGTATACGCTGCCCAAAACGTTGACGAAAAGAGTCCGGATCGAAAAACTGCGACTTTACGCGAACGCGCAAAATGTGGCCACTTTCACCAAATACACCGGCTACGACCCGGAAATCGGCGCCTTTAACCAGGACGCACTCCTCCAGAATGTGGATATGGGTCGTTATCCCACGCCCCGGGTGTTTACGTTTGGGCTGGATGTTGATTTCTAAAAAAGGTTCCTGGTTTGAAGGTTTCTGGTTAGAGGGTTGGTTCCAACCAGAAACCTTCCAACCAGAAACCTATTTTCAAAAAATTTAAATTATTACTGATGAAAAATAAATTTTTCTTCTCCCTGACCCTGGTGCTGCTATTGAGTTCGTGCAGCAAAGAGTTTTTGGAAATTGAGCCGAAGGACAGGCTGACGATCGATAATTTCTATCGCAACGAAACCGAGATCAAGGCCGCGACGGCTTCATTGTACGGTTTTCCGTGGTTCGATTTCAACGATAAATTGTTCTGGCTGGCCGGCGATTGCCTTTCCGGCAACATGTACTATACCTACGACCAGGAAGGGCAATTCTTTTTCTTCTCCTTCACTGAAGGCAATGCGTACTTAACGGCTGGCTGGCAAGGTCTGTTCCGGGTGGTATCGTACGCCAATTCCATTATCAACGACATGCCGCGCGCAGCGGCCGGCAAGGCGCCGCAGGAAGTGATCGATCGCGCGTTGGGCGAAGCCCGTTTTGTGCGTGGAATGGCCTACTTTATTCTGGCGGAATACTGGGGCGATGTGCCGATTGTGGAAAATTCTACCGAACTGGTGGCGACCAACAACTTGTTTTTACCCAAAAACAAACGCTCCAGTGTGTATGAATTCGTGCGCCGCGACCTTGTTTTTGCCGCTGAAAATCTGCCCGCATCCGACGTGCCGGGACGCCTCACCCAATGGTCGGCAAAAGGTCTTTTGGCAAAATTGCACCTCACCATGGCGCAAAACCTTGGCGACGCCGGCTCTGCCGACAATTTTACCAAAGCCAAGGAATATGCCGCCGATGTGATTAACAACAGCGGCCTGTCGCTGATGGCGAACTATGCCGACCTGTTCAAAATCGAAAACAACAACAACTCCGAATCCCTGTTCGCCCTCCAGTGGATGGAAGGCGGCTATGCTTTCGGCAACAGCCGCCAGGCCAACTGGGCCCGCAGCAGTCAGATTACCGGCAACAGCGAGTGCTGGGGCGGCGGCAAATGCGCTACTTACGATTTTGTGCAGGACCTGGAACCGGGCGACAAGCGCCAGTCGACCAATTTTATGGCGCCGGGTAACCATTACCCTGAAATCCGCAAAGCGGACGGCGGATACACCTATAAAATCGTCAATCGCGACCCACTTGATCCGAACATCACGCTCGAAGGCGCGGCGCCGGTATTGAACAACCTGAAAAAATACATCGTGGGCAGTGCCGACGACACCGGCGGTAAAGTTTCCACCGGTCAGGCCACGGCACTCAATCAGTACCTGCTCCGGCTGGCCGACGTGTACCTGATTTACGCCGAAGCGGCGTTGGGCGCTGCCGGTTCCACTACCGATGGTACGGCCCTGGGGTACTTCAACGCCATTCGTCAACGGGCAGGCCTTTCGGCAAAAACGGAGATTACCTTCCTGGATATTCTCAAAGAACGCCGCATCGAATTCGGCTTTGAAAGCATGTATTGGTTCGATATTAAACGGTACTTCTACCGCGATGCTGCTGCGGCAGTTGCGCATCTGAACGCACAGGAACGGGAGTTCACCTATACGAGAATCACCACGCCCAATGCGCCCGATGAAAACACTATCGCCGGATACGAACTTATTCCGCCGGCCAGCCCGATCGTAATCAGTACGGCACAAATGTTTCTGCCCATTCCGGCAGCCGAAGTGGTGACGAATGCGCTGCTGGCACCCTCGGCCCCGGCGGTGGATTATGATTTTCCGTAATCCGGGCTTATTCACCGGGTGACTTGATGTCACCTGGTGAATATTACGTTTTACCATTTAAAATTTAAAAAATCTGTTAGTATGAAATCAATATTGAAATATATAACGCTCCTGATTATCCCGGCAACGATGATCGGCGTTTTATCCTGTTCAAAAGATGATCCGCAACCCAATAATGGAACGCCGCTGGTGTCCTATATCCGGTCGACGGATCCGGCGCTGTCCGACTCGTTGCTGACAGGCAGCTTTATGGGCAGCCTGGTCGCCATCGTGGGTGAAAACCTGGGTAATACGAAAGCGCTTTGGTTCAATGATCAGCAAGCCACCTTGAACCCCGCTTATATCACCGATAAAACTATTCTGGTAAACGTACCCAGCACGGTACCCACAGTCGTCACCGACAAAATGCGTTTGGTTTTCGGCGACGGAAGCGAACTGTTGTACGACTTTAAAGTAAACGTGCCGGCGCCATTGATCGACGCGATCAAGTGTGAGTACGTACCCGACGGAGAACTGGCCGTTTTGCAGGGCGATTTCTTTTTTGAGCCGATGAAAGTGATCTTCCCGGGCGATCTGGAGGGGCAAATTGTTTCGCTCACTAAAACGGAGATACAAGTAGCCGTGCCGGCCGGCGCCGGCGCCGGGCCGATTACGGTGCAAACCAACTTCGGCAAAGTGAAGTCTAAATTTTACTTCCGCGACGACCGCAACATCATTCTTGATTATGATACCAAATTGCACGAAACCTGGACGGCGCCGATTGCCAATCCGGCTGGTAACCCCGACCCTGCCCCGGTATCCGGCGGATATGCTTATTTTAAACACGCCGCCGACGCCGCCTGGATGTGGACCAACGAACTGACCATGCAATACTGGGCGCCGCGTGGCCGGGGCAATGTTCCGGTAGCTACGGGCTTGCCCGGCGACCTGGCGCTTAAGTTCGAGTGCAACGTCCCGGTAGAATGGAGAGATGTGCGTATGGAAATTTTCTTCGGTCCCTTTGCCGACGACCACGGCCGCGATGCGAACGGTACCGTGTTCGCCCGTTGGAAACCCTGGAAAAACGGCCCATTCAAAACCGATGGCTGGATTACCGTTACCATTCCTTTATCGGAGTTCAAATACGGCAAAGACGACCCGGATGACGACTTGGTAGGCAGCCGGAAAATCGAAAACCTGTCCTCCCTTACCAATGTGGTCATGATGCTTTTCGGCCCGGCCAACGGCCCAAATCCGGTCCATATTTGTGTCGACAACCTCCGTATCGTACCACAATAAATTAAAATCATCCTTGCAATGAAAAATATAAACAGAACATTAATAGCGCTTTTTCTCGGCCTGCTGGCTGTCGGATTTGTTTTTAACGCCTGTAAAAAAGACGACGACACAAGCGACCAGATTCAGTTGTTCAGTTTCGGCCCCTCACCGGTACTGCGCGGCGGCGAACTGAAATTTATCGGCACCAACCTCAATCAGGTCACGTCCATTGTGTTGTCGAATAACGTTCAGGTGACTTCTTTTAAATCAAAAACACCCGAACTGATCGTCCTCACCGTACCGCAGGAAACGGTGGACGGTACGGTCGTGCTGAAAACCCCACAGGGTGATATTCAGACGAAGACCATCCTGAAAATTTCGGAGCCGATCACGATCACCTCGTTTAGCCCGGCCAAAGTGCGCCCGGGTGGCGTACTTACCCTTGAAGGCACTTATCTCAACCTCGTTAAAGAGGTGATTTTCAGTAATAAAAAGTCCGTGGCGGACTCGGCCTTCATCAGCCAAACACAAACGAAACTCGAAGTAACCGTACCGGAAGATGCCCAAACAGGTATTATCGTCATATCGAACGGCGAAGCGGACCCTATTTTGGTGGAATCGTTAACGCCGGTGGAAATAACCTTGCCCAGTGTAACGAACCTGGCGCCCAACCCGGTGAAGGCTGGCACTGCGTTGACCATCGAAGGTGCCGACCTCGACCTCGTTCGGGAAGTGATTTTTAGCGGTGGCTCCAAAGTATCGGCGTTTACCAGCGTAGAACCGGGCAAAATTGTGCTGGACGTGCCTGCCAATGCTAAAGACGGCAAGATTAAACTGGTGGCAGCATCGTTGCTCGAAGTAGAATCGGGCGGAGAATTGGTACTGGTCGTTCCTGCCATTACCGACGTGTCGCCCAATCCGGCCAAAAACGGCGCCGATATTACTGTAAAAGGCGTCAACCTGGATTTGATTACCGGGGCTACGTTTGGTGGCGGCAAAACCGGCACGCTGCTCGGCGGATCGGCCACGGAAATCACCGTCAAAGTACCCATCGACGCCGCAGAAGGGACGATATCCTTCAGCACGGCAGCCGGGAAGTCGGTTTCCACTTCAGGCGCCCTGAGCCTGATCAAACCCGTTATTTCCAATATTGCTCCGTTGGATGTTCAGTTTACCAAAAATATTACCATCACCGGTACTGATCTCGATCTGGTAACGAAGGTAAAATTCAGCGGCGGCACCGAGGTGGATATTTCCGGCGCCACGGCAACGGAAGTAATCGTGGCCGTACCCGTAGGCACTTTGCCGGGCCCCATTACTTTGGTGACAACGAACGGGTCGGAAGTGAACTCCAGCCAATCGCTGAATATTTTACCTTCTACCTCCGCAACGATCACCAACATGCCCGCTTCGGCCAAGCCCGGTGAAATGATTAACATCACCGGGGAAAACCTGGACGAGGTCACGGAAGTCGTTTTTCCGGTAAATATTTCGGCCACTATGTTTGGGATCAAGACGGCAACGCTGATCCAGGTCGTGATTCCGTTGAGTACCAAAACCGGTGTCGGGGTCATCAAACTGATCACCAAAAATGGCGAGATCATCGAATCGCCGCCGATCAATATTCAGGGCGTCGATCCGGTGAAGGACCCCTCCCTGGTATTTTTCAATTTCGACAATCTCGGCTTGTGGTGGGGCGACACCGGTGGCCCGGAAAATGACCCGGCGCTCACGCTCGACGGCTCGAATTATTTCCGGGTAAACAAGTCCTGCAACGGCTGGACGGGCCTCTTCTGGCGCAACGGCCAGAATAACTTCCCCGGCGCGACTATTGGAACCAACGTTGCAAACTATGTTCTGAAGTTCGATATCAATGTGCTGGAACCGATCACTGGCGGAGAACTTGCCTGGCGGTTTAAAGGCTCGTCCGGCGATTTCTGGCATGGCTGGAAACCCTGGGCTACAAGTGGGTCTTATAAAACCGACGGGTGGGTAACCATTACCATTCCGCTGACGGAGTTCTACGACGGGGCTAAACAAATCGCCGATATGTCGACCATCACGGAGGATTTCGGGGTGGCGTTTAATGCCGGCGCTTCACAGGTGAACGCCACGATAGATAATGTGCGGTTTGAATTGAAATAAAACAACAACATGAGACATCTTATTCTTCTGTCGTTTCTGGCGATGGGCTGGAAAACATTGCCCGCACAAATGGCCGGCCCGGAACCGGAACTTGTACCAAACCATTCCGCCATGGTTAAAACTACACCGGCACGGCCGTCCGATCCGAAGGCGAACCGACGTACCCGTGAACTGTATGCCAGCCTGCATTCGCTCCCGGGGAAAGGGATTATGTTCGGTCATCAGGACGATCTGGCCTACGGTATCGGCTGGAAATACGTACCCGGGGAATCAGATGTCAAACGCGTGGCCGGCGACTATCCGGCCGTTTATGGTTGGGATCTGGGGCACCTGGAGATGGGCGATACCCGCAATATCGACCAGGTGCCCTTCGATGCCATGCGGCGTTTTATCCGCGACGGTTACCGCCGGGGTGGCGTCATCACCCTGAGCTGGCACTTGCACAACCCGGCCAACGGCGGCTCCTCCTGGGATACCACGGCGGCTGTGCGGCAAGTGTTGCCCGGCGGCGACAAACATGCGCTGTACCTGTCGTGGCTGAGCCGGCTGGCTGACTTTTTAGGTTCTCTGGAACATAAAGGGAAACCAATCCCCGTACTGTTTCGTCCTTACCACGAACTCACCGGTAGTTGGTTTTGGTGGGGGGAAAAAAACTGCACCCCTGAAGAATACATCGCGCTATGGCGCATGACGGCCGATTATCTCCGGCAAACGCGCAAACTCAACAACATCCTCTTCGTTTATTCCACCGCAGAATTTACCGATGAAGCGCATTTTCTGGAACGTTATCCCGGCAACGACTACGTCGATCTGCTCGGGTTTGATACCTATATGCGCAACCCCGATGAAGTGGAAAGTACCGGCAAATATGTCCGCGATGTTCAACACTGTCTGGTCATTCTGACCAAAGTTGCCGCACAGTACGGAAAGCCGGCTTGTTTGGCCGAAACGGGCCTGGAGGCAATTCCCCATCCCGATTGGTGGACGAATGCCCTCTGGGCCGCCATTAAAGATTTTCCCATCACCTACGTTTTGCTCTGGCGCAACGGCCGGCCCGATCATTATTACGTGCCCTATCCAGGGCATCCCAGTGAAGCGGATTTTAAAAAATTTGTCGGCGATGAGCGGGTATTGCTTGAAACGGATACCCGCACGGCGGATATTTACCGGACAAAAGGGTTCTGGGGCTGGTTGTTCCGGAGATAAAAAACATATTAATCATGTCAAACTTTGAACAGCGCCTTGCCGCGCTCCGCACACAGCATACGCTACTCCTATCACAACACAATACCCCTGTATTGCCCGGAAACGGCATTTACGAACGTTACGAGCACCCCGTACTTACCGCGGCGCATACCCCGTTGTCCTGGCGTTACGACCTCAATCCGGCTACCAATCCCTACCTGATGGAGCGCTTCGGAATCAATGCGGTGTTCAACGCCGGAGCCATCAAATGGCAGGGTAAATACCTCGTTTGCGCCCGCGTGGAAGGTGTAGACCGCAAGTCATTTTTTGCCATTGCTGAAAGTCCCAACGGCGTGGATCAGTTCCGGTTTTGGGATTATCCCGTCACCTTGCCCGAAACCGAAGAACCCGATGTGAACGTGTACGATATGCGCCTGGTACAACATGAAGACGGCTGGATATACGGCCTGTTTTGCACCGAACGCAAAGACCCGGATGCGCCTGCCACAGATACTTCATCGGCGGTGGCCCAATGCGGTATCGTACGCACCCGCGACCTCCTGGCCTGGGAGCGCCTGCCCGACCTGCGCACCCCTTCGCCTCAGCAGCGGAATGTGGTGCTTCACCCGGAGTTTGTCGGGGGTAAATACGCTTTTTATACCCGCCCGCAGGACGGCTTCATCAGCACGGGCGCAGGCGGCGGCATCGGTTTCGGACTGTCGGACAGCATGACGCCCGCCGTTATCGACAGGGAAGTGATCCTGGATGAAAAACGTTATCACACGGTGTCTGAAGTGAAAAACGGCCAGGGGCCTGCGCCCATTAAAACCCCGGAGGGCTGGTTGCACTTAGCCCACGGCGTGCGCAATACTGCGGCCGGACTGCGTTATGTGCTCTATATGTTTATGACCGACTTACACGACCTGACCCGCATCATCCACAAACCCGCCGGCCATTTCATCGCGCCCGAAGGCAACGAGCGCGTGGGTGATGTATCCAACGTCACCTTTTCCAACGGCTGGATTTTGGACGACGACGGGCAGACGGTGTTTATTTACTACGCCTCCTCCGATACCCGGCTGCACGTAGCCACCAGTACGTTGGAACGGTTGGTGGATTATTGTAAAAATACCGCGCCGGACGGGTACAGGTCGGCGGCTTCAGTGGAGACGTTGAAGCAAGTGATATCAGATAACGCAAGGTTCAAGTAGCATGATTTAGATCAAATTTTTTATCTTTGTTACGCTACATCATTTTGGTTGAAATGGGAGATAAAATGATCTAACAGTATTGTTGTCAATACATCGCTCAAAACTAACCTGCCATGCGAAATATAATTGTATTCACCACACTCTGCCTGCTGGCCTTTTCAAGTTGCAAAAAAAACCAGATTCCCATCTCTTCGCCTGAAGACCCTATCGATACCATAAAAGTCCCGATAGATACCCCGCCGGTTTCCACGCATATAATCGATCTTGGAAAAGGTTTTGCTCTCAACAATGGAGTGGTATGGAGCCCGCCTTTTGAAGCCTGGTACCACCACAAAACAACTCACAGGTTTTATTTTTTTGCAAAAAACATAAATAGCTACTTGTCTTACGAATCGTTTGGAATACAAGACATACCATGCATCGTTGGGAAATACCCGATTGAATATCCAGTAGGCATTAATGATCTTCATAATTTAATCCCTCAAGCATATTTCTCTTATATCAGGGATTATGATACGCCAGTTGGTGATTTCCGCGCAGATACCACCCGTACCGATCATTTTGTAGAGATCATCCGTTACGATTCGGTGGAGCAAACCGTCGAAGGCCGTTTTCAGGTGTTTTTGAAAAAAGAACCGATGAATACTTACTGGCCCAATATTCCGGATAGTATTGCTATGACGGAGGGCAGGTTTCATTTGAAAATAAAAAAGCCGTAGGGGGCAGGGCAAAAGCATCAAAACGCTGGATGACCTCGGTACCGCTGAGCCTCGGTTACGCATAATACCCCTATCCCCTTTTTCTTCCCCCCCCGAACTTGTCATCCCGGAGGGAACCGTCCACTCTACGAGGGAAAACCCGCACGTTAGGCCCTCTTAGAGCGGACGGTTCCCTCCGGGATGACAAGTTCTGGGGGGAAGAAAAAGGGGATAGGGATAGTTCGCGGGTTATGCATAACCGAGGCTCGGCGGTACCGAGGTCGACCGTAGTTTTGGTGCGTTAACCCTGCGTAAGGTGGACTATAGGCTTGGCAACTTCCGAATCTTTATATTCTTAAAATACACCGTATTCCCATGATCCTGCAACAGGATAGGCCCGCTCTCCGCCATGCCGAAACCTTCCCAGCCGGCGTATTTGCTGCGCGCCACCAATGCCGCGAAAATATTGCTGCCGCGCTCGTATTCCACCACCTTGAAGCCGTTGAGCCAGTGCTGTACGAGGTTGTCGGGATGTACTACGATCCGGCCGGAATTCCAGGCGTCAATGGGGCGTTGGAAACGTTTTTCTAACTTATAGGAGGGAATCAGGTCGTACAGGCTGGCGAGGGTGCGGTTGCCGGCGGCGCCCTGTGTGGCGTCGGGGTGGCGCTCATCGTCAAGCAGTTGGTACTCCAGTCCTATGGCCGAGCCGCCTTTGGCATCGTATTTTTCATTGACGAAGTATTTGATACCCGAGTTAGCGCCTTCGCTAAGTTTGAAATCGAAGGCCAGTTCGAAGGCCTGGAATTTTTCTGTGGTTAAGAGGTCGCCGTAACTATGCGATTCTGATCCGTCGGAGCCTTGAATTTTAAGGACGCCCGCTTCCACCGTCCAGCCTTCGGTGGGCGCCGCGGTTTTAAAAGCCGAACGCCAGCCGCTCAGGTCCTGGCCGTTGAAGAGCAATTGCCAGCCTTGCGCGATTTCCTGTTTTGTGAGATTATTGAGGTTCAGATTTTGTACCGGGCAGTTATCCCAGGGGCGGGGGTGCATTTGGCGGCCGGTCTGGATACGAATGTTGCGCCAGCGCACCAGTTTGCCGGTATGCTCCGGTTTGTCTATCGAGTGTACTTGCAATGCGATGAATCCTTTTTCTACCAGTGTGTCTACGAGAAAGGCTACAGGGACGTCGTTTACCCAGGTGCGAATGGTGTGGCCAATGGCTTCGATGCGGTAGCGGTTCCACTGTGCGCCGGTACGAAATGCCTTTTTCCCTTCGGGGTTGATATTTGGAATATATAGCCAGCCGCGCCGGCCCTCATCGTATATACCGCCCGACCAGGCACGTGGTGAAGGGTCGATCTCGACCTGCCAGCCGGATATCCGACCGTCATTAATGCCGGCTCTTGCCTGGCTTCGAATCTGGATGCCGGAGTTTAATCCGTCGTCTGCAGAGAGTTCGAGTTCCAGGATAAAATCGTCGTATTCAGTCGTTGTACAAAGGAAAGTATTGGGCGTATTTGGAGCGGAGGTACCAACAATGACGCCCTTTTCGACAGTATAGCGGGCCTGGCCGCCTTTTTGCGTCCAGCCGTCGAGATTTTTACCATTGAAGAGGGAAATCCATTTATCCGCCTGGGAATAGGCGGAAATGGAAAGGGCAAGGGAAAAAAAGAACAGGGCGGATTTTTTCATGATATTGCTTGCTGTGATGGGAGCAAGCAAATATCGGAAAAGTTACCGTTTATCCACCTTCTGCGTCTTCACGGTCTTCCGGTTGCGATCCTGGAGTTGCACCAGATACATGCCTTTGGGAAGATCGGCTACAAACATCGATTCGCCTTTTACAAAGTCGAATTCCTTTACTTTTTTGCCAACCAAATTAAATATGGCAACGAAGCCGATTGCGTCGCTGTTGTCGTTTACCGAGAGATACTCCGCTGTGGGATTAGGGTAAACAGAGAGGTCTGCTTTGCTGGAATTTTGGGCATGAACCGAGAGACCGAACAGCAGAAAAATGTACAAGGGTAAAAGAATCTTCATCCGCATTGATTATTTGACCGAAAAGTATGAACATTAAATACACCAGACAACCTTTAGTTCTGGTATTTGGAAAATTTTAACTTCTCAGACACAATAAATTTGGCAAAGGCTGCATCCGGGAACCGGTTTTTATGAATTATCTGCCATTTACCGGTAAAACAGTCAATTATTTGTCTTTGTCAACGATATGTGAACGGTGTGTGTACAGCGACAATCGTTTGGTGTCGCGTCGGCCTTCCAACAAATCATTATACCGCATCCGGACCTGGCTATCCCGCAGTACGATTTGCGTGATACTCACCGTACACACGCGACCACCGCGGTTCATCACATAATCGTTTTCGGGGTCGCCAACGCTGCCTGACTGGTGAAGTTTGTAAACGGTAGACGGTAGACGGGAGACGGTGGACGGGAGACGGTGGACGGTGGACGGTGGACGGTGGACGGTAGACGGTTGACGGGGGACGGTAGACGGTGGACGGTGGATGGTCGCCCCGGAGGCCTTGGGTGTGGACGGTGAAAATGACGAATGACCAATGACCAATGACGAATGACCATTGACCAATGACGGCACATGTAGGGTCAGCCATTTTTGGAAAACTTGTTCGCGCAGGGCTTGCATGGGCGGTGGGTACAGGGTAGCCGAGCACCAAAAATGCGGCGCCGCGGCCGAAAGATCGAGCCGGTGGCGATGGGCGCCATCCCAGCGCAATTCGGTGACGCGCCCGGTGGCGAAAAAAAGAAAAGTAAACGGCTCTATATCATCCAGTTCGTACCGGGTGAAAAAATCATCGGGGTCGGGCCAGTCGAAAAAATCGAGCAGCACCAGCCCCCGGCTGCGGCGGTACGGTGGCTGATGCTGGTGTTTTACGAATGCTCCATTGAGCAAGCAGGCCACACGGCCACTGCGGGAAGCCGCCACCCATCCACCGCCGGCTTTGGTGTCTTTGGGAAAAATCAGCCTGTCGCCCCCTCTGTTTTCCCGCGAAATCAGGTTGGGTGAACGGGTTGGCGCCTCGTCGCGATTGTGGGTAAGTATGAATCCGTCGTGGTAGGGGAGATAGGTTACGGTACACATGTAGGCTTGCTAGTGCCGCGTCCGGCAGTTGACGTATGAATATGAGCGCCATATTTTTCCTTCATCAAGGCGTGAGGAGGGCGAAATACGGGATATTTTAACCGACGAACAACGCAGAGGAAGGGAAAATAGGGCAGCAGATTCATATGCCAACTGCCGGACGCGGCACTAGTTCTCTTCTTCGATCCGGATACTGTCTTTTTTATCTAATGTTTTGCCGGTTCGCTGGCGGTAAAGTTCCAGGTATTTTTTGTGTTGTGCATCGGATAATTTTTTGCCGTCAACACGCAGTTCTTTTCCGGAAAGTTCGACGGAAAAATTGCTTGGATCGGAAATCAGTTTATCTGCAAGGAGGGTTTCTTTAAGCACAGCGCTGAAGGACTCTGTGCTGCGGCGTTCGCGGTAAACCCGTACCTGCTCCTGTTGGGCAGCCCTGGCCGCTTCGCGGGCGCGAGACTGCTCCGCCCGGGCTTGCGTTAAGGCGTCGCGTTGGGCTATTTTAGCCTTTTCCAACTCTTTTCGTGCCTCCTCCAGGGCTTTTCGCCGTTCTTTTTCATGTTTATCCCATTCTTTCTTGTTTTTTTTCCAATCATTCAACTGCGCTTTCAATTCTTTTTGTTGTAATTCTATATCGCGTAGCGCCTCTTCATGAATTCGTTTGAGCTCTTCTTCAGATATATTTGGCATAGGCACCTCCCAAATCTTGCCTTCCGGGGTTTCAAAAATAAAATGGTCGCCATCAAACCGGTAAATGGAAGGCGCTCCCGGCGCTTCAGGTGCTTCCGGCAACTCCGGCATTTCCGGCATTTCAAAATGTTCACCATCGAGGCGGAAGCCCTGAACTTCGGGAGCCGGCCAGAACAGCAGCCGGGTGTCGCCGGGGATGTCGAGGCTTTCGCCTTCTTCCATCTTTTTGCCGTCTATCCAAACTTCACCGTCTTTGACTTTTATTTCCGTGGGTTCGCCGTTCCGTTCGAGCCGGATAATGGTGTTTCCCTCTCCGTCTTTATCCGTGCTGATGCGGGAGGAGCGGCCCATGGGCGGCAAAGGCGCGCTGGGCGCATCGGGTGGGAACGGTGCAAATTCCCATCCGGCAGGTGGAGCCGGCGGAGCAGGCGGGGGGGGCGGAGGTGTTGCATCGCGCAATAGCTGGTTGGTGAGCGATTGGTATTGCGGATAATCGCCCTGGGCAATTTCTTTACCGTCCACATTCAGGCGGGTGATTTTGCCATCCTGCAATTCCATCTCCACACGTTGATCGCCGTCGTCGTGTACGATTTTCTGATGTCGCTGGGGTTTGATGGTATCGGCGGCGGGTGTTTGGAAAGCAGGTGTTGCTTGTGGGTCGCCCGACAGCCAGGCAACCGGTTTTACGGCTATTTCACGAATGGCGGCTGCCAAGGCAGGCGGGGTATTTGCCTGAACGGTCCATAGGGTAATCAGGGCCAGTAATATGGCTGTTGCAATTATTTTTTCCATAAGAGAAGCGGATGGTTGTGGTTGGTGAAGAATTCGTTTGATCCGTTCCAACAGGAGCGGGCGGCGGCGCATCAGCCTCGGGGCGCCGTCGATGCCAAGGGCTAGTGCCGGTGTTTTTGCATTTTTAGCCAAATCCTGCAGGTGCACCAGTGTTTTAGCATACGCCAGGCGGTTGCCCGTTAGCGCCACGGCGGTATCGTCGCAGCAGTTTTCCCGTTCGGCCCGGATGGTAGCGGAAATCCACCAGACTGCCGGATGGTAATAAAATAAGGCGTCGATGAGTGCCTGCAAGAGGTTGAACAGCCAGTCGCGGCGGGCAATATGGGCCAATTCATGGGCCAAAATGGCTTCCACCTCGGCGGCGCTGATCCGGTTGGCCATACCCAACGGCAACAGAATGAGCGGTTTGAAAAAACCGATTGCCACCGGCGTTTGTACGAGGGCCGACTCCAGCAACTGCACCGGCCGCGAATAACTGATTTTGACGGCCAATACCTGTAGTTTTTCCTGCCATAAGATTTCGGCCGGTTGGTTGTGCCGTCGGCGCAGATGTTGCATGTAATACAAGCCGCCGGCCAATTGAATACAGAAAAATCCGAAGCCAAGCATCCAGACCGTTACGATTGCCGGATAATATGCCTCCAGCCATCCGGCAATCGTCTGCCAAAATGACGACGGCACATCGGGAGCCATTGTCAAAGGCGATAAGGCGCCGGCCAGTACCGGCATTTCAAGGGCTATATTCGCCGGCAACGGGTCGTACATCCAGCCGAAAGTGACCAGGGCTGCGGCCAGCACGGTGACCAGGGTAGCATACGCGGCCCAATACCGCTGCCGGGCCGTGCGGAAACGCGGCAGGGCAATCCAGAGCACCAGTGCCGCGGCGGCGGCTTGCCACAGGGAATGGACCAAGGTCCAGCCCAAAGCATAGACCGCGGCGTCGGATAGGAAAAACGGACTGTCTTTCATGGTATCGGCTGATTTTATTCGGTTCTGTTCCCGTCTTGCTCCGCCGGAGGAAGCAGGGTAGTGTTCGTTTCGGTGTCGTCGGATTGGTTTTGTTCCAGTTGAGCGATCAGGGATTTGATCTCGTCCAACTCGTTGGGGCTGGCGTCGTGATTGCCCAGTGCCTGGAGTACCATTTTCATGGCGCTGCCGCGAAAGGTTGAATCCACAAATTGCTGAAGCAGAGCCGATTGCGTGTCCTGCTCACTCACGGCAGCCGCATAAATGTGCGTACGGGCGTCTTCCTGCCGCGTTACCAGGCCTTTTTCATGCATAATCTGCATGATTTTCAGGGTGGTGGTGTAACCCACTTCCCGGGGGGCGCCCATGGAACGCCTTCCGCCGCGCGGCGGATTTTTGGGATCGTTCAGGCGGTCATTTACTGCGCGTACCGTACTCGGACCCATTTCCCACAGGAGTTGCAGGATTTCCAGTTCGGATTCGGTCGGTTTGGATGGTTGCATGTTTGATAACATCGTCAGGATTCTTAAAATGCGTTTGTAGTCCGGGCTCCAAGGCTGTATCAAAAGTTTTTCTCCCGCAGATGCCGCAGATTTTCGCAGATTATTTTTATAAATTGTCGAAATAAAAATCTGTGCTAATCTGCGAAATCCGCGGTAGACAAAATTATCGTCGCAAGAAAATCTTCGGCTAGAATTTATGAGACAACCGGAATTTGCTCAAAATTATGCGTGCCTATAAATTCCGCTGCAAACATCTACGAATATTTTCGTAGGCACAAATTTTTCTACGAATATTTTCGTATATGCGATAAAACTTAACTTTATATCGTTGAAAACTACCTTTGCTTAACTACGATTTTTCCGATGCAAACCAACGACTTCGCGCAAGACCCCACACCTCCCGATTGTTTTCGTTTGGAAGAGCTACAGGCATTTCAATCTGTTGAACAACAATCACTTGTTGATGTCAACTACTACCTCTGGCTCAATCACGCGAACGCCGCAGAAACGCCGGCTCGATTTTTATATGTGTTGGAACTTATTTTTGATCAACCGGAAGCCCTGCTCCTGAGTTCCGGGGAAGATTCGGATGCTATCGGGATTATTGCACCTGAAGCGCTGATAAAGACGGCCGGCCAGTTGCAAACGTTGCATGGCAGGGTATCGGTGCAACGGGTCAATGCCGGCGCGCTTCCCCTTTGGCAGCAGGTTTTAGGCCGGAAACTCGACGGCATTCGGTTGTCGAGGAAAGAAAACAGTCTGTATCTGAACGATGTACTGCTGCTGGATTTTGGCAGCCGGAAAATCGTGGTACAACTCAGTATGAAAGACGGGTTGGAAGTTGGAGAATATATACCATGATTTAGCCTAAATCGCCGTATTTTGCGCCCGAACAGACGTAATTAAACACAAAATGGCTATGAAGAAAATTTTGATTTTCCTGTTTATCAGCGCTTTTACCCTATCGCTGGTTGCACAAAACGCCGAGCCCTACGATTTTAAAGAATACAAACGCCTGCCGGCGACACCGGTAAAAAGTCAGGATATGACCGGCACCTGCTGGAGTTTTTCCACCACCTCCTTCCTGGAAAGCGAGGTGCTGCGCCTGGGAAAAGGTGAACACAACCTGTCGGAAATGTTCACAGTGCGGCATATTTACCGCCGGAAATGTGAAAACTATGTTCGCCGGTTGGGAAAAGCCCAGTTTAGCGAGGGCGGCCTGGCACACGATAATATAAATGTAGTCAGGCTGTTCGGCGTGGCGCCGGAAAGTGTATATCCGGGACGAAAAGATCCGTCCAAGCCTTTTAACCATAGCAGCCTTGCCCAACAGTTGAAAAAAATGTGCGACGAATACATTGCAATGGCAGAGAAAGGCCAACTAAAGGAAGACTGGCTGAAAGCCATCGACCAGGCGCTCGATGCCGAATTCGGCCCCGTTCCCACGCAGTTTACCTACAACAATACCGTTTTTACACCCACCTCCTTCCGCGATTACCTGGGCCTGAACGCCGACGACTACGTGAACATTACCTCCTATACGCACCATCCGTTCTGGACGAGTTTTATCCTCGAAGTGCCCGATAATTTTGCAAACGGTTCGTTTTACAACCTGCCGCTGGGTGAATTGATCCGCTGCCTGAACCATTCCGTGCAGCAGGGCTACACGGTGGAATGGGACGCCGACGTGAGCAACCAGGGCTTTGCCGCCAATTATGGCATCGCCGTGGTACCGGAGGCGGACTGGGCCGGCAAATCCAAAGAGCAGATCGCCGGTACCTTCAAATATTACGAACCGGAAAAAGTGGTAGACCAACAACTCAGGCAGCGCTTGTTCGACCGCCTGGAGACCCAGGACGACCATCTGATGCATATTGTGGGTATGATGAATGAAACCCACGGCGGTATCTACTACGTCGTGAAAAATTCCTGGGGCGAAATTTCCGGCCTGAAAGGTTACGTCTATGTATCGGAAGCATATATGCGCCAGAATACGATCTCTTTTACGGTGAATAAACATGCCTTGCCCCGCGATATCCAGCAGCGGATGGGGCTGGAGCCGGGCGAAGCCGTCAAAGAAACCGGTCCTTCAGGCACCGGCGCCCAGGGCGCTACCCCGGATGGCGCTGTGCCGGGAGAAAGTAAAGCCGCTCCGCCGGCCGCCAAACCCGGCAACCGGCCTGCACACCTGAAAGTAATGCCTGCAACCAAACACCGCGCTGAATCGAAAGAATAATTCAAGATATGAAATCCACACCACTAACGGAAAAACATCTGGCGCTGGGCGCCAAAATGGCCGAATTTGCCGGCTACAACATGCCGATCTCCTATACGAGCATCACCGACGAACACCAGGCGGTGCGCACCGGTGTAGGCGTATTCGATGTGAGTCACATGGGCGAATTTATCGTGAAAGGTAAAGAAGCCACGGCGTTTCTGCAAAGCGCTACCTCCAATGATGTGAGCAAACTGAACCCGGGCGAAGTGCAATACTCCTGCCTGCCCAACAAAAAAGGCGGTATTGTCGACGACCTGCTCGTATATCGGCTCGACGATGTGGCTGAAATGACGGAAGCCGGCGTTCAAACCTATATGCTCGTCGTCAATGCTTCCAACGAAACGAAAGACTGGCGCTGGCTAAAACGTTTGTCCCGCGAGTTCGACGTCAAAATGCAAAATATCTCCTCCAAAACCGGTCTGATCGCCATACAAGGTCCCAAGGCCGTAGAAGCCCTGCAAAAATTGACCGATATCGACCTGAAAAGTATCCAGTATTACAATTTCCGTCGCGGCCGCTTTGCCGGATGCAATAACGTGATCGTTTCAGCCACCGGGTACACCGGTTCCGGGGGCTTCGAGATATACGCCCGCAACCGGGATATTGCCAAAATCTGGGATAAAGTGTTTAAAAACGGCGCTAAACTGGGTATTAAACCAGTCGGCCTCGGCGCCCGCGACACCCTCCGCCTCGAAATGGGTTATTGCCTCTATGGCAACGATATCGACGACAAAACCAGTCCGCTGGAGGCGGGCCTCGGTTGGATCACTAAACTGAAAAAAGCCGCCGTTTTCCCCTCCAAGGAACGTTTTGAAAAACAAAAAACCGATGGCGTAAAACGCAAACTGGTCGGTTTTATGCTTAGCGACCGCCGTGTACCGCGCCACCACTACGAGATCGAAAGTCGCCGTGGCGCCAAAATCGGTGTCGTTACCTCCGGTACCCACTCACCCACCCTCGATCAGCCCATCGGTATGGGCTACGTGAAAGCAAAATTCGCCGAACCGGGCACGAAAATCATGATCGTAGCCGGTGCGAAAAAGTTGGAAGCCACCGTGGTGAAAGTGCCTTTTGTAGAACCGGGGGTTTGAGCAATGGGGTGTTTTAGTGGCGCGGGTGTTTTTTGTTTTTTTTGGGAGAAAAAGGGGGGAAAAACAAAAAAAAAAAGGGCCAAAAAAAACAAAAAACAAAGGGCCCCAAAAAAAACCAA
>CAUJEY010000002.1 GCA_963169325.1 Bacteroidota bacterium | reverse complement strand
CCAACTAAAAGGCGATTCCATGCGCAAAAACACCATCCAAAAAGACTAATTTTATACCTTTGAAATCTGCTATGCTGAACACCATATCCAACTGTTCACTTTGACCGGATTTTACTGTCCACTTTGGCCGGAATTATGCAGATACCGAGTTTGCGTCGTGTTGCGTCCGATAGTACATCGGTTTTTTGTTGTTTTTCGGGGCTTTGGCAGTACTCCCTTATGATCTGCTCGGTGGCTCTTTTACGCCGATCCACATCGTAGCCTTCTGCCTCGTATATCCAAAGGATGGCTTCCACAGCATCAGCACGGATACCATACGTGGCAGAAAAATTTTGGGCAATAACAGCAGGGCTGTTATTGCCAGAGGTTTTTGCATCCTGCCCAAAAAGGCTGGCAGCATTTAATAAAACAACTAAGAAAAAAATAAGAGGTTTCATTTTTGAGGATTTGGTTTCTTATCTGTCGAATCTTTTTTCACGTCGCCCGCTCCATAATTGATGTTTACATCACCATCTCGGGTGATTACAGCCGGACTGTTGTCACCCGAAGTGCTTACATTTGGAACTGGTGGTTGCGGAAGGGTTGAGTTTTCCATTTTTTCATTTTTCCCAAAAATATCTCTTAAACTGTATCCTGACAACTCTGCAATACCTGCCAAAACAGCAACAACTGCTGCAAAATAAGCTATATACTTTTTCCATTTCATTTTTGAAGCAACAGAAATTGGAGTGGGCAAATTTTTTATTTCGTCCAGTATCCAATCATCGGGAATATTTTTGATGATTTGCAAGAGTGCATCTCTTATTTTGGCCGATTGCAAGGCTTCTTCCTCATGCGAAATAGTACTATTTATCCGTTGAGTTTCAAGATTCTTCTGCCGGCCAGATTGGAAGGTCGTTTTATCGCGGAGTAGTTCATCCCTGTACTTGCCTGCAAGAGAAAAGAGACCTTGAAGGACTTTTTGCAAGTTGTCGTTGGCGAGCCAATTAAGCAGAATTTCTTTTGCGGCCATGCTTTTGTTTTGACATTATTTTGATTATCTTATTTGCTTTTTCTTATTTGATATTATTTTTCTCTGGTTGTGCCGAACGTGAACGTGACTGTCAAACCGCTGCGTTTAGCGGGCAGTTGGCAGCCACGTAGAGTTCTGCAGATTTATTTATCAAGGCTTGAATTTTTTTATTATATGCGGGACAATTTCACTTGTTTTACTTAGTTTCATATTCTCGGCTCCAGTTCTTACAATATAGTATTCTTTTTCTTCGTGATTAGTAACCTCCTTAAAGAAAACAGGAGAATCAGAGCGATAACAATCTATTCGCATTATTAATTGATCGTCAATTTTGTCCCAATCAATTTTGATTAGATCCAAAAAGAATTTATCAATCTTAGTCTTTGCTGAACTATATATCCTCCTTTCAAAATCATCCCTCATTTTGTTTAGTGCTATTTTGTCATTTGGCAATTCAAGGCCGCATATTTTCTCATTATCTTCTACTCCTATTAGGATGGTTCCACCTCCTAAATTCATAAAAGCAGTAATTGTTTCTATTATTTTCGACAAGCTATGTTCATTAAGACTTTTTTTGAATTCAATAGTTTCGCCTTCTCCTCTCTGTATTAGTTCTATTGTACTAATATTGTCCTCAGAATAAAAGTACTCAGTAATTTTTTTTGTTAAAGCAATACAAATTTTGAGAGCAACTTGTGAAGATAACAAATCGTGGTTAAGTATTTTATCCTTATCAAATGCCATTAACAAGGAATCTTCTTTGCATTCAATGGTTCCTAGTCGATGTTGTTGACTAAAAACAGCAATTTCTCCAAATAAATCCCCTTTGACAAGTTCTTTGGCTATACCCTTCCTCCCTTTTAGCGCTAATGACAAGCGACCCGAGCAAACTATGTAAAAATGTTGATCCCCAACTTGATCCATTGAGAAAATCTTTGAACCTTTTTTATACTCAATTTCTTCGGAAAGAACTGCAAGCATCCCTTTTTCTTCAGAGCTAAGATCGTTGAATACGGCACTCGCCTCTATCGTAGAAATTCCAAGGTTGTGGTTTTTCATTTATATTGTTTTATTTACTGTGATTTTGTAGAACGTGAGCGTGACTGCCATACCGCCGCGTTTAGCGGGCGGTTGGCAGCCACGCAGAGTTCTCATTAGTTTATGTTCTTATTTTTCCCATTCCTCGCCATTCTGTTTCGGAAAAATAATTTGTGCTATATTCATAATTGAAAGCTTGCCAAAGTCTATCGAACCAAGGTTTCAATATTTTAACAACAGGTTCATTTTTTGTTTCTACAATTAACTCTTCAAATTTAAGATGGTTTCTATCTAGAATCACTTTCTCAATCTCCCACCTATTACTTGCGCCAAATGAATAACCTGAAATGCCTATAATGTTTAAAAATAATGCAATTGGATAGTCTGCATTGAATTTATTAATCAATTCTAAATGGGTTGTAATGCCTTCAATTAATTTATCTTCGAGAAGTGTAACAGGGATTATTTTTTCACCAGTTGTTGAATTCTGAGGGCTAATTATCGAGACATCAACAGATTCTAGTGATCCGTTCCTAAAAATCTGCAAATAAGAATTATTGCCTGAATAGGTAACTAATCCGTCAAAATTTATTCGTTTTCCATAATCGCCTGATGAGGAAAGTGGTCTAAATTTGTCAAAATCCCTTCCATCTGGTAAAATATGAAATTCGCTAGTGTCAATAAATGAAGGAATCGGAATTGCGTGAAAAATTATTTTAGGATTTGAATTTAATTTTATTGGTGTATTATCTGAAATAACATTTGAAACCCTATCAATTACGAACTCATTTATTTTTAATTTTGCGCTGTTGGTATTTAAAAAAGAGTGTTTCAATTGATAAACATCTAATTTAAACTTGCCATTTTCTGCTCTACTAAAATACTTTTCCCATCCAAAAATCTTTACTTGGTGGGGTGAGTTATAACTTTTATTAACTCTGATAAAAATTAGGAATTTATTTTCAAAAATATTAAAATCTTTAATTCTATAAGCTATTCGGGGCTCAATCCCATCTCGAATTATTTGTTCAATTTTCAGAATAAATCCATCAATTTTGTCAATTTCAAACCCACATATTCCATTAAGTTCATCTATCCCAAAATAAATATCACCACCAGATGAATTGGCAAATGAGGAAATGTCAGCCAAAAATTCTTTCTTCTGGTCATTGGTGTCAAGTTCAAGCACCCTTTTATATTCAACAGTCCTTATTTCTCTATTTAATGTTGAATACAACGATTCAATGTCTTGCAGTTGGATGTCGTCGAAGTCTTTGTATAGCATCTATTTATTCATTATTGATGAGAACTATTGTGTTGTCGCACCTCAGGTGCCTATATTTTCTGAAATCCCGCAGACTCCCGCACCTCAGGTGCGTGTAAATCCGCTAAGGCTGAATCGATTAAAATTCCAGGTCATCCAAAGGGCTTTTAATTTTATCCATCCCCCGTCGGGTGATATGGGTATAAATTTCCGTGGTTTTGCTGCTTTCATGTCCCAGCAGTTCTTGTATATACCGTAAATCAACTCCTTTTTCCAGCAAGTGCGTGGCAAAAGAATGCCGAAGGGTATGCACAGTGGCGTAAGGATTGATTTTGCTTTGTTCCTTTGCCATGGTAAATACTTTTTGAACGCTGCGCGCAGAATATTGTCCGCCCTGATCGCCTTCAAAAACCCATTCAACGGGCCGGTACAAATCAAAGTATTCACTCAATTTTGCAAAAATTTTTTCAGACAGGATGGAACACCGGTCTTTCTTTCCCTTTCCTGCACGGATAAATATGCGATGATTTTCCGGCTGCAAATCAGCAACTCTTAAGTTTAACGCCTCGCCCAGGCGCATCCCGGCTGAGTAGATTAACATCAACAGGCAACGATGCTTCAAATTCGTAGTTGCTTGTAATAGTCGCGTGACTTCAGCCTCACTCAGCACATGCGGTAATTTTTCCGGGCGTTTTGGACGGATGATATTTCTTACTTTTTCTTCCTGCTGAATCACCTCCGCATAAAACATCTTAATCGCACTCAAAATCTGATTCTGGTGCGACTCACTAATTCGCTTTTCCCGAATCAGCCCCACCACATAATCATCAATCTGTTTCCGCGTAAGTTGGCTCGGCTTGATTTCATCGTAATGCCGGATAAATTGCCGGAAGCAATTCTTGTAGGCTTTCACCGTCCGCCAACTGTACCGCTTCAGTGTCAAACACTGATCCAGGGCTATTACCGCCTCCTCGTATTTGGCCGGTATCACGGTCGCTTTAGTCTGGGGTACGTGTTTTGGCGCTTCCTCCAGCCGTTCCGGAATATCGTCGTCGGGTTTGAAAGTCCAGTCCAGCAGACCCGGAAAATATTTTTCCAGAAAACGTAAGGTCAGTTTGGTGTACGGTATCTTCCAAACCTTCATCTCCGGGTCCCAGCGCCGGCCATGAATGTTTTTCACTGTGGCTAAATGCATGGGCACCAGGCCGCCCGGCAAATGCAGGCCCATCAGGTCTTTTTCCGTCGGCAGCGGCAGCAGGCTGATCCTGTCCGGCGCAAATCGTTCGGCCAACGGTGATGCCGGCATTTTTGGCGGTGGAGATAAGGGTAGAGCAGAGGCCTGCTCCGGCGCCGGAGCGGCTACGATCTTTATTTCGCCAAATAATTGTTGCAGGGTTTGCCAGTTATCCGGCGTCTTCGGCACGTGCCAACAACGGTGTACCGCGCTCCAGCGGGCGCCGGAGACGGTTCTGATCTTTTGGATCATAGCCGGGGCGTAGGGAATATCCACCCGAATTCGTTCCTGGTTTTCGTGCAGCATGGGGCTGACAGTAATGGTGATAACAGCCATATAAAATAAAATTTTATCGTATGCCGCTTGGCACGGCTACGGGTGAATTCTATTTCTGGCTGCCTTTGCCGACAAATCTATGGCTTGCTCCGGAATTGTCCAATAATATGCCGGATATTTTTCATTTCCCCGCTAATGCCCCCGCCCCGCACGACTTCGGCCTCCGCATCAAAATTAAACCGGAAAAAACGGACCGACACTGCCACCAATAACATCAGCACACTTGCTGTCAACTTTTCTGCCATCGGTGGAATGCTCTTATGGTTTAAGTTCTAAAGCGAATTCTAAAACGCTATCCCGACGTTCCAGCACATCCTTTAGACTGAGTTTTACCATATATTTTGGCTTGATGCCGTAACCGACAAATTCTTTTCCATCGGGGTAAGTATCTTTTTTGGTACAGATCCTCGCTGTTCCGCCGCCGGGTAATTTAAGGAAAAGAGGTTGTCCCGTACTGCCATACGTTAAGTCTCCCACGGTTTCCGTAAGACCTATATCCTCAGCGGCAACCAGGAAGTCTTCTGCTGCAGAAGCGGTGTTGTTTCCAATCAAAATGACAATGGGGGTAGTAATAAACTTATCATAATAGGGTTCAATGGTGTCTGGCGGGGCTACATACCAATAGTTTCCTTTGAAAGTTGATAAACATTCCTCCTCAAATTGATTGGCAGGCGGATCAGTAACATCTTCTCCCCAGGCTTTATATGCCGCTTTATGCTCCCTGGTCATCCATTTGCTGGTTAAAAATGGTTTAGGAGAAAAATACTTCAATATTTCGTATCCATAGCCTGAGTTTCCTCCTGTGTTCTCACGTAGGTCGATAATCAGTTTTCTGGCAATGCCAATCGAATCCTTAAATTTTAAAAATTCCGTAATTATCTGCTCCCTCGCGAATGTGTTTATTTTAAGATACGCAATATTATTTTTGAGCATTTCAAATTCAAGCGGAGACCTTTGTGGTTCTTCAATGATCCATGAAGTGGTGTCTTGATCAAAATAAAATAAATAATTTTTTTGCTTTCCTTGTGGTGTTATATAGTCAATGTTTAATTTTTTTTCAACAGGTATTTCAAGAAGGTTTTGGAGGGCGATATTTGTTTTTATATGTTTGGTAGATGCACTTATATAGGGAAATAAATGATTTTGCATGTAAATAGAAATGGGTTCTTCATTTACCCTGATAATTTTAGAACCCAAAGGCAGTAAATCGCTGTACTTTTCGCTGGTATTAACAACATAAATGCCATCGTCAAAAGAACGAAGTTCTACATTCGGGGAGTAGATTTCCTGCCTAATATCGATTGGAAAATAAACATTAGTATGCCCATCTTTAAGTTTGGCACAGACTTCAGAAAGTAAATTATAATATTCATAAGTAGATTGATCATCGGCAAATTTGGGTAAATATTCAGAAAGCACTTCATCCCAGTTCAAGTCAGGTACCTGACTAAAAAATGCAAAATTATATTTAACTTCAGTCCAGAAATGAATAAAACCAATCAACCTCTCCGTAGAAGTTAACGGCTTAGAATATAACCTGCCGTTAGTGGGAGCATATATTTTGTCGGCATCGGTCGTTAGTGTTTCAGTGAGTATTTTGAGGATATTTATAATATCGGTGTTGGCTTGGTCGATTGTTGCCCATTGCTCTTTTGTTATTTCATCATAGTTTAGCGCTTTAAAGGAGAACATCTTTTGGATAGTGACTATATGCTTTTTAGTTTTAAACATCACATTTAAAGATGCATGATGAAGCGTATCAAATTTAAAGTAATAAGAACCGTACCCCCAATAAACCTGCTGCATTGGCTGGATGATTCGCCACTTATCGGTTAACTGCTCTATACTTTGAAACTCTTCAATATATAAAGTATGTAAATTGGATTCTGACTTAAATAAATATTTGTTTGGCGATACATCGAAATGCAACGTATCATTAGCGATTCTTACAAAAGAATCTAAGCAAAAATATAAATTGATTGATTTCAGGTTATTTTTTAATTCAGACTGGTTAACTGAATCAATATTTTTTGTATAACAGTCTTTTAGGAACGCTATTAATCCAATTCCTTCAAAGATGTTTTTTCTAACCTGTGTTTTTGGATCAGAGAGGGCTGATGATTGCTGTCCAAATAAAGTAGAAATATTAAAAAACAATAATATCGTTATGTATTTCATTTTCATTTTTCCATTTCTATATAGCGGTTACTCATTTCAATTCCATTGACCCATGCTCTTTTGCATATTTCTATGTTGCTTCCCAATTCAAATTCAATTTTTGCTTTATCGCATCATATATATCATTCGTGCGCCTAACGTCCAACTTAATCCGTCTATTCGAATAGGTAAAGACGCCTTTAAATTTAAAGCAACCTTTTTAGTAAAATGGTATGTTGTTCCCGCTTGTAAAAGGAAAGATTCTTTGTTATTGTATATTATTTGATTAGAGACCTCTATGCCTTCAATGTCCTTTGCAGAATACGATATCAATCTTGTGTAGGCTACGCCTATATTCAAGTTCCAATCATAAAATTTTTCTTTTTGAAATACTCCAATCAACCAATCAACATGAACTGGAATTTCTATGTAGTTGAGCCATACTTTTCCGTATTCTAATTGTGGATAAAACGAGGGATAGACATATTCTCCATTTTGGCTGAACAAAAACTCGACGCCAATTTGTGAATGTTTTGCAATTCTTGCAGTACCAATTAGTCCCGCGTTCAGCCCAAAATAATCTGTGATGCCATTTCCTTCTAATTCAGAAAAATTTAAACCTGCGATTATGCCTGCATTAAACCGTGCGTTTTGGGACGTTGCCGACACATATTGAAATATTAAAAAAGCAGTTAAGGCAAATAGTTTGATTGGTTTCATTTTTTATGCTTTTATAGTTAATTTCCTAAAACCGCATCGGATGAAGTCATTGGGCTGATAATGGTGATAACAGCCAATTCCCACCCTAATGCCCCCCGCCGCCCCGCGCGACTTCCGCCTCCGCATCAAACTTAAACCGGATAAAACTGACCGACACTGCCGCCAATAACATCAGCACACCCGCCAGCCGCAGTGCATTCACCGGGTTGTTGCCCAGCCACGACTCGTAATACATCGGTATGGTAAAGGTTTCTATCAGCATGGGGATCACGATGAACATGTTGAAAATGCCCATATACACTCCCGTGCGCTCCGGCGGAATACTGCCGGCCAGCATGATATACGGGTTGCCCATCATACTCGCCCAGCAAAGCCCGATGCCGATCATCGGGATAAAAAGCAGATTCGGTTCTTTGATCATCGGAATCATCAGCATACCGATGCCGGCCAGCGCCAGGCTAATCCCGTGCAACTGCTTTGGTCCGTATCGCCGGGCCAGCCAGGCCATGCCGAATGCGGACACGAAAGCGACACCATTGTAAAAAGCGCCCAGGGGCCCCACCAACAGTTCGGCTTTCCGGAAAAAAGGACTCGCAACGTCCACCGTATTGTACAGGGATTTGGACAACCCCTTGGCGATGTATTGCCAATAGATAAACATAGCGTACCAACTGAATAGCATCATCGGCCCCATCAGGCGCATGGTGAGCGGCATTTCCTTAATGGCCAAGCCGATCTCCGCAAAAGTAGCCGCCACGCCGCTGGGCAACTTCTGGATTTCGGCTTTTTCCGTCTCTGTCAGCGGAATTTCTTTGGTCGTATAAAGCGTCCACATGATGGAGCCGATGGACACCACCGCGCCGATCAAAAAAGCAATCAACGTGGTGGAGGGTATCCGTCCGATTTTTTCCGTCTCGCTGAACGCCAGCAGGTTGATGAGCAGGAATGGTGTGAGGTAGGAAAGTGTTTGCCCCAGACCGGTGAAGGCACTCTGGGTCAGAAAGCCCATGGAGTGCTGGCTTTTGTCGAGTTTGTCGCTAACAAAAGCGCGATATGGTTCCTGCGTGATATTGTTGGCTGCGTCGAGTATCCACAAAATGCTGGCGGCCATCCAGACGGTGCTGCTGAAAGGCATAGCGAAAAGGGCGAGGCTGCAAAAAATAGCGCCGACTAAAAAATACGGCGTTCGCCGGCCCCAGCGGGTGATGGTGCGGTCGCTCATGGCGCCCACAATGGGCTGAATGATCAGACCGGTCATCGGTCCGGCCAGCCAAAGCAGGGGAAGTTTGCTTTCTTCGGCGCCTAGATAGGAATAAATCGGGCTCATGTTGGCTTGCTGCAAACCAAAACTGTATTGCAGTCCAAAAAAGCCGAAATTCATGTTGAGGATTTGGGACAGGGATAATATCTTTTTGTACGTCATTGTTGGAAATTCGCTTTGGGGCGAAAATATAAATTTGCCGGATCGGTTGTATGCTTCCACAAAATTCAAATATTTTGACCACCGAAATGGAAATGGGGTATCTTCCCGTAATTCACCATTAAATAGCTGTTGGCCGCCTTGTAATGAAAGATAATTTCTCTGCTCAAGCCGCTCTGTATGCCCGGTTCCGGCCTGTTTACCCACCGGAACTGATCGCACATCTTGCTTCCCTGGCCCCCAACCGCCAGTATGCCTGGGACTGCGGAACCGGCAATGGCCAGGTCGCCGCCATGCTGGCCGGTCATTTCAACCAGGTGTACGCTACCGATATCAGTGAGAAACAACTGAGCCAGGCTCCGGCCCATCCTGGCATCCGGTATGCCCTGGAGCCGGCCGAGCAATGTTCTGCGGAGGATGATGCTTTTGATCTTATTGTAGTTGCCCAGGCCATTCATTGGTTCAATTTCGACCGGTTTTATGCCCAGGTTCGGCGGGTATTGCAGCCGGGCGGCGTATTGGCCGTCCTGGGGTACAGTATATTTCACACCGACTCACCGGCCGTGGATGCCGTTATTCACCGGTTTTATACCGAAATAACCGGTCCTTACTGGGACCCCGAGCGCCGCTACCTCGACGAGGGTTATCAAACCATTCCGTTTCCGTTGGAGGAGATCCGCATGCCGGATTTTGTTATGCAATACCGCTGGACCTTACCGGATGTACTCGGTTATCTGAACACCTGGTCGGCGGTGCAGCATTATATCCGGATAAATGGGGAGGACCCCGTGGCACTGATGGAAGCGGAATTTCAGCAGGCTTGGGGTGGGGTGGGGGAGCGGGAAGTCCGATTCCCGTTGTTGACAAGGGTTGGCATTAACGTCATAGAGTAGGCCCGTTGAGCTGGGAAACCCCTAAGCCCCTAAACCTCCAAACTTCCAAACCTTCATTTACAGTACATTCGCCAGCTGTTCTTTGATCTTTTCCAGCTCGTCCTTCATTTGCACGACCAGCTTTTGAATCTCCGCATCGTAGGCTTTGGCGCCCAAAGTGTTGATTTCCCGGCCCATTTCCTGACTGATGAAGTTAAGGGTGCGCCCAGCCGACTGACCGTTTTTGTTTTCCACCTGTTCGAGGAAATATTTGCAGTGTTGTTCCAGCCGTACTTTTTCCTCCGTAATGTCCATTTTTTCGAGGTAGTACAGGATTTCCTGTTCGAAGCGGTTGGTGTCCAGGTTGTCTTTGCCGAAAGCCTCCTCCATATTGTTGCGCAGGCGCTCGCGCATACGTGCGAAGCGTTCCTTTTCAAAAGGCGTCACCTCGCTCAGGTTGATCAGGATATTGGCTACCCGAAGGCGCAGGTCCGATTCGAGGGCACGGCCTTCCTGACGCCGGAATGTTCTCAGGTGGTCGAGGGTGGTGGTGACTACCTTGCAGATGGCTTCCCATTCCGGTTCGTCTATTTCACCCGTTGAGGCTGCCACCACATTGGGTATGCGCATAATAGCTGGCAAAATATCGGTCGGGGGGATGTTTAGGTCGGCGGCCAGGCGGCTCAACTCGCGGTGGTAGCCCCTGAACAGACTTTCGTTCAGGCTTACCAAAGCGGCGCCGTCGGCATTCTGCACCTCCACGATGACATCGAGTTTGCCGCGTTCGGCATGATCGGTGATCAGCTTGCGCAGTTCTATCTCCTTCTCTTTGTAATCGGCCGGCAGCCGCATCTTAAGATCAGTCAGTTTGGAGTTCAGGGCCCGTACTTCAACGGAAATCGTTTTGCCGCCAAAACTGCCGGAGGCTCGGCCGTAGCCGGTCATGGAAAGAAGCATATTTGTCAGGATGGTTAAAAGGTTTCTGGTTGGAAGGTTAGAAGGTTTCTGGTTAATGTGAGAACCAGAAACCTTCTAACCTTCCAACCAGAAACCTTATTTATGGGCAAAGGTAGACAAATTCACCCCCCCTTCACCGCCGGTAAAAAGTATTTTTAAGGATAAGTATTGTAAAGTTCTGATTTTGAGTAGGTTTGCAGGCGAGAGTTAAACAGACTGTTTACAGGGGCGCTTCATTTCGATTTTGCTTTTCAAATGAATAAGGAGCGTAAAAAATGCGACAAATGTTTGTCAGGGCGAAAAATAATGCGAACTTTGCGGTTCGTTTTTCAAAGCGTCCTCATTTTTTTTATAACTGATTCAAAATCAACAAATTAAAACATGAGAAAGGCTGACCTTGTGAACGCCATCTCCGAGAAAACCGGCGTCGCTAAAGTCGATGTACTGGTATCTCTCGAAGCGCTGTTCAAAGAAATCAAAACCACCTTACAGGGCGGTGAAAATGTCTATGTCCGCGGTTTTGGTAGTTTTATTATCAAAAAGCGCGCAAAAAAAATCGGACGCCACATCAAAAAGGGGAAAGCCATCGAAATCCCCGAACACTTTATTCCGTCGTTCAAACCGGCCAAAGTGTTCGTGGAGCAAGTGAAGAAAAATGTGACGACGCTGCCGGATGTCGAAAACGAGGATTGATTTTGAAAAAAGTTTATAAGGGTTACGCCGGTCTACACCTGATGTACCTGCATAACTCATATAAGCCCCTAAACCCATATAAGCCCAATAATTAGGCATGAACAAAGCACAGTATCTGGCACTTTTGGTGGCTACGGCCGTGTTTCTTGTGTTATATCTGGGATTCGATACGAAAGCGCCGGCCCACAAGGTCGTGGAACGGTCGCGGTCGATTCAAGGAGAAAGCACCGGTTTTGAAGCCATGCTGGACGCTGCGAAAGCAAACCTGGAAACCGGGCAGTCAGAAACCTTACAGGCGTTGGAACAACGTTTGCAGCAGGCTAAATCAGATACAGCCCGCGCAAGTGTGCTGAAGGAGTTGTCAGCCTGGTGGTATACACAGCGCAATTTGCCGGTTGCCGGCGGGTTTGCCGAACAAGTAGCGGAGTTGGAAAATGCCGATACCGCCTGGTCGGTGGCCGGCGCCACGTTCTACCTGGCGCTGAGCGGCACCCAGGATCCGACGCTCCGCCAATATTGTGGCACACATGCCGTAAAAGCATTTGAAAGCGCCATTTCGCTCAACCCCGAAAGGGTCGAACACCGCGTAAATCTCGCGTTGGTGTACGCCGAAAATCCGCCGCCCGATAATCCGATGCAGGCGGTGCTGATGTTGCGCGAACTGGAACAAAAACACCCCGAAAACGCTTCTGTGTATAATGCACTCGGACGTTTAGCCATAAAAACCGGGCAATGGGACCGTGCTGTCAGCCGCCTGGAGAAATCCTGGTCGTTAGACAAAACAAACCCGATTACCCCTTGCCTGCTGGCAAAAGCTTACGAAGGAGCCGGCCAGGCAGATAAAGCAAACGAATTTGCTACCGTGTGCAATCAAAACAAATAAAATTATTGCCCTTCTTCGGATGGGCAAAGGAACTCATAATTTATCACGCTATAACTTTGTAGAATATGCCTTGCGGAAAAAAACGCAAACGTCACAAAATCGCCACGCATAAGCGCAAAAAGCGCCTGCGCAAGAACCGACATAAGAAAAAGAACCGTTAGTGCCTGAACCAATGGGGGTGTTCTGCTTTAAGTAGATATGAGCCGGAAATAATTCATTAGTGAATATTTCGGATCAATGGCTACTTAAAATGGAACACCCTTAAACTACAGGTACCGGCGACCTTTAAGGGAAACCGACCTGCCGGAGTCAGCGCCGAACGCACCGTCGAACGTGGCAAGCCCGTTTACACCCCACTAACCAAAAGAAACACTTTGGCTTACAGCCGGTTATACCGCCCAAAACAGAACGAAACCGCCTGCATCTTCCTTGCCAATAGCATTGCCGCTGTTCCTGCTTATGAACAGCCGTCCGTGTGTTCTTTTCGACGGTTACCTTTGACGCCCGTACCTTTACCGGTAGTCGGAGCGTAGGAGATATTTATGCTCCGCAACATCTTCCCCCTTGCGTCGGGCCTGTCGAAAACCACATATCCATCGTGGAAAAAGAACTTATTGTAAATGTCACGGCCACAGGAGTGGAAATGGCATTGCTGGAAAACGACAAGCTCGTTGAACTCCATTATCAAAAAACGAACAACAATTTCACTGTTGGGGATATCCTTATCGGTAAAATTCGCAAGATGATGCCCGGACTTAATGCGGCATTCATCGATATCGGACACCGCAAGGATGCTTTTCTGCATTACACCGACCTGGGCCCAAAATTGCGTTCGCTCGTCAAATGGACCAATGGTGTGATGAGCGGCAGTATCAACACCCACAAGTTGGATAATTTCAAGTTCGAAGATGAAATTGTCAAGACCGGGAAAGTAGACGTGGTGCTCAACAAACGCTGGCCGGTATTGGTACAGATACTGAAAGAGCCGATTTCTACCAAAGGCCCGCGCCTTTCCTGCGAACTCAACCTGCCGGGTCGTTATATGGTCATTTCGCCGTTTTCCGATACGGTGACGGTGTCGAAAAAAATTGCCAGCAACGAAGAACGCAAACGCCTGCATACCCTTGCCGAAAGCATCCGGCCAAAAGGGTTCGGTATCATTATGCGTACTGCCGCCGAAGGGAAAAAAGTACAGGAACTGCACGAAGAACTGATGCAATTGATCGCCAAATGGGAGGATATCTACCGCCAGTTGAAAACAGTAGTACCGCCGGCCAAACTGTTGAGTGAACTCGACAAGCCCGCCAGCGTGCTGCGCGACCTGCTCACCGATTCGTTCAGCCGCATTGTGGTCAATGAAAAAGACCTGTACGCCGACATCAAATCCTACCTGCAGGCTATCAGTCCCGACCAGGTCGGGATTGTGCAATTGTACACCGGCAGCAAACCCGTGTACGAAGCTTCCGGCGTTACCCGCCAGATCAAAGCCTCTTTCGGCAAAACCGCCACCATGTCGAGCGGCGCCTACGTCGTAATCGAAAAAACGGAAGCCATGCATGTCGTCGATGTGAACAGTGGCCATAAAATGACCACCGGCGACGTAGATCAAACTATTTTCAATGTCAACCTGGAAGCCGCGGAGGAAATCGCCCGGCAAATCCGCCTGCGTGATATCGGCGGCCTGATCATTGTGGATTTTATCGACATGCGCAATGCCGACCACAAACGCCAGCTCGCCAAGGCCATGGAAGACTTCATGCGCAAAGACCGCTCACAACACACCATTTTGCCTTTGTCCAAATTCGGACTGATGCAAATCACCCGCGAGCGCGCCCGCCCGGAAGTGATGATGGATACCGCCGAGATGTGCCCAACATGCGGTGGTACAGGCAAAGTAAATGCCACTATCCTGCTGACCGACGATATCGAACGTGACCTGGAATTCGTCATGCAATCGCGGCCTAAAACCGTGATGTCACTGCGCGTACACCCGTATATCGAGGCGTATCTGAAAAAAGGTTGGCCCAGCAAACAAATGCGCTGGTTCCTGAAGTACAGCAAGTGGGTGCGTATTATCCCGCAAGCGGAATACCAACTCAGCGAGTACCGATTCTTCGAAGGCGGTGATGATGAGATTCGGCTGAACTGAGAAAGTCAAAATGTAAAAGTCAAAATGTAAAAGTTGCCCTTCGCGCGGCCTTTTACATTTTGACTTTTACATTTTACATTTTGACTTTCTCTACATTTTGGCTTGCAAAAACCGCTCGGCAATTTGGAGCGGCCGGAATACATACCGTTTTTTCAGATGGTGTCCACCGCTGCGGTGCAGAATGTCGCGCAGGGTGGCCAGCACGGTCAGCAGATGTTTCCCTTTGTTGAGCATCACACATTCGGCGTGCGCGGCGCGGGCGGCGTCGGTTCCTTCCGAGCGGGTGGCAATGCCGCTTTTGTTAAGTGTTTCCAGCACCTGTGTAGCCCAGATGACGGGCACGTGAGCGGCCTCGCAAATCCAGAGTATTTCTTCCTGCACTTCGCTCAGGCGCTCAAACCCGATTTCAACAGCCAGGTCGCCGCGGGCGATCATGACGCCAAAAGCCGGTTCTGCCATTCCCTGAAGTAGTAGGGCCGGCAGGTTTTGCACCGCATCGTACGTTTCAATTTTGAGCACCAGGGGCAGGGAGTTGCCTTTTGGACGCCGCAACAGTTTTTGCAATTCGGCCACGTCCTGTGTTTGTCGCACGAACGAAAAGCCCACGATATCGGCATGTGCCAGGGCGAACGGCAGCACCGATTTATCAAATTCGGTCAGGCTGCCCACCGAAAGTTCGGTGTCGGGAAAATTGATCCCTTTTTCGGGCTTGAGGCGTGGCTTGGGCGCCGATACGCGGGTGAGCCGAAGGGTGGCCAGCAGGTTGTCGGCCTTTTCCACGACAGATTCAAACAGACCGTCGTCGAACAACACCCGGTCGCCGGGGCGCAGGTCTTTCACCACGCCGGGCAAGGTGCAGCCCACCACTTTGTCTTTAGGATTGATACTGGCGCCGGGTTCGGCCAACAAAAACCGATCGTTGGGGCTTAACTTCAGCCGGCCTTTTTTGCGGCCCTTGCCCAGGATGGCCGTCCTGATTTTTGGCCCGGCCAGGTCCAGGTAAATTTTGCAGACATGTCCCGTTGCACGTGATGCTTTACGCACATTGATGATCATGCGTCGCCAGATGTCGGGGCCGTCGTGGGCGCAGTTGATCCGCGCGATGTTCATGCCCGCCATCACAAGCGCCTTGACTTTGGCATAATTGCCAGCAAGGTCACCGTCGAACGTGACCATCAGATGCGGGATATTGGGATTAACCTTCGGGCCAAACAGGGTAGCAGCGCGCTGGTGTATCAGCCGGGAGGCCATTGGATAATCGACCGGCGAAAGTTCCTCTTCTGGAAAAATAACGCCCAGCCGCTGCAACGCCGCCTGTACCTGACGCAGCGCATGGCTTTCGGAACTGGCAAGGGAAGAAAGCCCCGCGTTGTGCAGGTCGTCTTGCAGGTCGCGCAGGTCTTCACAGCGCAGCGCTAGATAGTGTAGCAGGTTGGTGGCGCTTCCCTTTTGCTGAGGATGGACGGCGGAAATAGAACCTTTCCACTGTTTTTCAGCAGACAGCAGGTCCTGGTAAATGCGCTCCAAATCAGTGCGCAGGATGTCGATTGGGTCAGTCATAACGGCACAAATCTGCGTATTATGGAGCAGGTGGGAAAGGAGCAGTCTTAGGCGTAGAAATGATTTATGTCAGTCCCTTTGTTAAAAATGCGGACAATCGCATTTGGGTTTAAATAATCGGCATCCTTCCAATGCCACCATGCCGATCATCAGCAGAAAAAATACGACGCGCCACCAATTAATTTTTTTCATAGATAAAATCCTGTTTACTTTTACAAAGGCGAAAGTAATCCAAACGCCCGAATCCGGTGTAAAATTATTGTCTAACGCCGATCCGCATGCCGATAACCACTTTGTTTTGAAACGAATCCTCGTCGCACCGCTCAATTGGGGTCTCGGCCATGTGACCCGTTGTATTCCCCTTATCCAGGAACTCGAACGTATGGACGTCGAAGTAGTGCTGGGCTCCGACGGGGTTGCGCTACATTTATTAAAAGCGGAATTTCCACACTTACAGGCCTTCGAGCTGCCTTCTTACCGCATACGCTACCAACCCGGAAATATGGTTTGGAATATCGGCCGCCAGCTGCCGCGAATCCTTTGGGCCGTGCGCAGCGAACATTGGGCGACAGAGCGTGCCGTGCGCGCCTTAGGCATCAAAGGTATTCTCTCCGACAACCGCTACGGCTGTTTTAGCGCGCGGGCTGATAGCGTGATGATCAGCCACCAATTGCGCCTGCGCGTGCCTGGCCCGGCGCTGCAATGGTCGGCCAATCAGGCCCTGCGCCTGGCCCTGTCCAAATTCGACGCCGTTTGGGCGCCCGATGTGGCCGATGCCGCCGCCTCCCTCTCCGGTGAACTCTCCCACGGATCACCCGTACACCCGGCCACATGCTACACCGGCGTGCTCTCCCGTATGCGCGCCTACGAACGCGAATACGAATACGACGTGGCCGTAGTACTTTCCGGTCCGGAGCCCCAGCGCAGCCTGCTGGAACAACGCCTGCTGGATCAGGCTATCTCGCTGCCGCAAAAATTCATCTTCGTACAGGGCCAAACCCAGTCTAAAAAGCACTACTACGCCGCCGACAACGTGGAAGTAGTGTCGTACCTCACCTCCAGGGATCTCAACGACGTGCTCCTGGCCAGCAAAACCCTCGTGTGCCGCTCGGGCTACAGCAGTATCATGGATCTCGTAGCGCTCGGCAAAAAAGCCGTCCTGATCCCTACCCCCGGCCAAACGGAACAGGAATACCTCGCCGCTTACCTGGCCGAACGCAATGCCTACCTCGTGCAAAAACAAGACAACATCGACCTGTTGGCCGCCATTAAAAATGTAGGTCGCACCAGCGGTATACCGGCCGGAGAATACCGCACCGACGGATTTAAAGGGCTGCTGCAGGAATGGGTGGAGGGGTTGTGATGGTCCCATTTGGATTTTGGATATTCTATGTCGGATATTGAATTTTTTGATTTTCCAATGCCCAAGTGCATAGCGACAAAAATTCTCCCGTAATTTGCTCAAACAAACCATTCGTTCTGCATGAAAAAACTTTCCCGCCGCGCTTTTCTCTACAATACCTCGATGGCTTCGGTTGCCATTGGCGTTGTACCCGCCACGACTGATCCACTGGCTAAAAAAGAAATTTTTGTACACCACGTTTTCTTTTGGTTGAAAAATCCGGACAGCGCCGCCGACCGTGATAAACTGGTGGAGGGCCTGAAAACACTCACCAAAATTAAGGGGCTCCGCAAGTATTATATCGGCTATCCGGCGGCCACCAGCCGGGGGGTGATTGACAACAGTTATGCCGTATCCTGGCTGACTTTCTTTGATAACCTGGAAGCGGAAGAAGTGTATCAGAAGCACCCGGTACACCTCAAATTTATTGAGGATTATGGGCACTTATGGGAAAAAGTAATTGTTTACGACTCCGTCGGGCCGCGCACTTAGCATCGTGTCGTCAATAACTTTCCATTTTGGGGAGCAGATTTTTGGCCCAGGCAAGGCACCAAAACAGGCGTATAGTGTACTATATAACTGTTTGGGGAACGAAGCCCGGGGTAAAAAGATGCCGCCAAAATGGAAAATTATTGACGACACGATGCTTAAAGCCCGCTTATTTGTAAAAACCAACATCAACATGCCCTTTCACCAACATGACGACACGGATGAAACCCATTCCCTCTACCCCAGCGGGGAGTGGGAAGGGTTTTTCACCTACGCCTTCGGGCCCGGCGCCGAACGCCACCCCATGCATTTTATATTGCGGTTTAAAAACAACGCCGTCACCGGCAGCGGCGGTGATGAGGTAGGGCCGTTCCATTGGCGCGGCCTCTACGATAAAGAACAACTGCGGTGCCAGATGACCAAATATTACACGTCACACACCGTCTTCTACGACGGTCAGGTAGACGAAAACGGCATCTGGGGAACCTGGAATATCCGCGGATACTTTTCAGGCGGGTTTCACATCTGGCCCAAAAACAGCGGGGAAAACAACGCCGAAGCGGAAACCGTGCAGGAAACGGTGCAGGAGACCATCACCATCAAGGTTTCGTAGCGTCCACGTCAAGCGGACCCCAATGACCTAATGACGAATGGGCGCAAACGGCATCTGTCCCTTTTTTGAGAAATCTGACCTCGGAGAGGTCTAACGTTGGTAGAAAATATAGGAAATCCCGTTTTTCCGACCTTGGAGAGGTCGCACATCGCGCATTTGGGGGTATATTCTACCAACGTTCGACCTCTCCGAGGTCGGGGATAGGGGGAATTGGCACTTCTACCAACGTTTGACCTCTCCGAGGTCAAATAAAAGCAGGGGGACAAACGCCGTTTGCACCCTGACGAATGACCTAATGACGAATGACCCTAATGACCTAATGACAAATGACCCTCACTTCGCCGCTACGTTCATCGCCCGCTCCAAACCGATTGTAACAAAGGCCTTGATCGTTTCGGCAATTTTCTCTAGTAAAACCGGCAATTCAGCGGCTTCATCGTTGGTCCATTTCCCGAGTACATAATTGACCTGCTTGCCTTTGGAAAAATTATCCCCGATGCCGATACGCAGGCGCGGATAAGCATCGGTGCCGAGCAATTCCTGTATACTTTTCAGGCCGTTGTGGCCGCCGTCGGAGCCCTTGGCGCGCAGGCGTTGTTTGCCGAAGACCAGGTTCAGGTCGTCGCATACGACAAGGCTGTTTTCTGCCGGAATTTTTTCTTTTTGCAACCAGTACCGGACAGCCTTGCCACTGAGGTTCATATAGGTGTTTGGTTTTAAAAGGAGCAGCGTGCGGCCCTTGAATTTTACTTCGGCCAATTCGCCGTGGTGGTCGTCGCGCCAGGAGCCCTCCAGCTGTTTGCAGAGAAAATCAACTGCCGCAAAGCCGATGTTGTGGCGGGTGTCGCGGTATTCATATCCGATGTTGCCCAAACCGGTGATCAGGTACTTCATGGAGCAAAGGTAAAATGACTTTTTGGAGCGGTATAACCCAATTTTAAGGACCGAGCATCGGTGTTTTTAATTTGGAGCAAAGATGATAGCGCCTTTTTTCTCAACTTTGCCGCGAAAAAGTAAACACAAACCATTTTTACTTGCTTTTAACATGCGCCACCTGTTTTTTATACTGCTTTCTTTTTTTGTTTCCATTGGCTTTTTTTCCGCCGCCTGCGGCGGAAATTTCGGAACGGCTGACGCACCGGGCGGCATCGCGCCGGGTGGTATCTCCTCACAGCCGATGCCGGAAATCGTTGATTCCGCCGAGGTAGCCTTTCGCGATTTGAATTACTGGACGGAAAACAACCTGTTTTGTATCGCGACGATCGTAGATAACACGGCGCCTTTCTGGCGACGGATTTGGGTGCGGATCGAGTTGCTCGACGCAGCCGGTCAGGTACTGAAAATCGACGGAGCGCCGAATATGGTGGTTCGGGCCCTGGCGGATGCCATTGCTCCCAAGGGCGCATCGGCGTTTTTTGTCGCCATACCTTTTAGCCAGGTGTCGGGTGTGCCGGTTTCCTGCCGGTTATCAGGCGCCGGGGCTGTCGCCCAAAATCCCGGGCCGATTTTGTTATCAAGTGAAATCGGAGGGGTGCGGATGCTGCAACCCGATCCGAAGGACTCGACTAAAACGGTTGAAACGGCATTCCAAGCCTCGGCGACCCTTGAAAACCCGCTGGATTTGACCGCCGAACATCCCCGCGTTGTGCTACTCCTGTACGGGAAAGACGAAAAACTGTACTTCGTACAGATGCTCGACCCGGAAGATCCCAAAAAATTGATTACCCTCGAACGCGACGGACCGATGATTCCACAGGAAAGACGCAAAATGTATTGCCCAATTTCTTACGCCATGCTACCGCAAAAACTCCGGGAATTGCTCATCGGCCGGGTAGATGTACAGGTGTATGATGTGCGAAATTGATTTAATGTGGTCAATGAGATTAATGTGGTCAATGAGTTCAATGAGGTCAATGTGGTTAAAACAAACGCCGGATTTCTCCCCAAACGTTTTCATACGTCCAGTTCTGGCCGTCCCAGGGCGCTGAAACGGAGTAGTGGTAGGTAAATTCCAGGTTGGCATAAATACAAATGGCGCAAAGGACTGCCAGGGTTGCCATGCCGGCTTTCCTGCGCAGTAATTTTTCCGCCACGGCGGCAAACGGCAGCGCCAGCAGCGCATAAAACTCCACATAGCACCGGTGCCCGAAGGCGCCGCCGAACCACCAGGCCCACCAGCTGGCAAACAAATAGGTAGAGATAGCCATGACGGCCAGCATACCGCGTTCGCCCAGTTGGTCGCGCCGCAAACCCATAAAAATTCCGGCCAGGGGAAACAGCACGATTGGGCTGTACAGAATCCAGCCGTTCCAGGCGCCGAACAGCACTTTGAACAGTTTAGGCGCTTTCCAATAGATGAACCCTTCGTTGGTGTACGACCAGGTGATCCAGTTGCCGGTCATATATTTCCAATACAGCAACTGCGGAATAAAAATCATTATTCCGAACCCTGCGGCCAGCGCCAGATGCGGGATATGGCTGCGTAAAAAGGCTTTTTTATCCCGGGTTTCCTGCCACCAGCGGTACAATGGGTACAACAGGACCACCCCGTTGGTCGGGCGAACCAGCACCAGCCACCCCGCAACCAGCCCCAGCAAAGCCCAATACCATTTGTTGCCGGTATCCGCAAGCAGGCGCTCCGTCAGCCAGAGCAGGGCCGCGAACAGGAAAAACCCGTACACGTGCGACATAGCCGGCTGAAAAAAAGTATAATAGTATAAGTTGGTGCCGAACAGCAGCCCGGTCAGCGCAACGGTCGTGGAAGCCCGGCTGAAATGCCGCCGTACGACCGGCCAGAGCAGCAGCAGCCCGGCCAGCATATAAAATACCCCGGCCATCATCAACCCATAAGAATAAATGGCGCTATGCCCGTCGGACGGGTAGCCCAAGGGGCCGCTGAGCGCATGAGCGGCCAGGAAAAAAGGCGCTTCCAGGATGGCTGCACCGCAGGTGTATTTGGTGTAAATTTTATTGGTGCCCGGCAGGACTTTCAGGTAGTCCTTGTCCCGCACCTGCACCTTGTCGAAGCCGCCATAAATAAAGGTGGCCGGCAGGTACACGTAATAGCCCTCCATGTCCGACCAGATCAGTTTATCCGGGTATCTGTTGGCGTTGAAGGATAAAAAAATAGCCGACGGGATGAGTAGTAAGAATAAGAGTCGAGGCCAGTTTTGCATAAGCGAAAAAATATGGGGGTAAAAATGGGGAGAATTTGGCAATTGGACAGGATTGTGATAGTCCGGTGTAGCGTGTCTCCGTGGTGAAAAAGACACGCTACTCCGCTCAAACTATTTCACTACCAACGAAACCGCGCATCCGCCCCCGGCCGCCAGTTGAATCTCCAGCACATCGCCTTTGCGCACCGTTCGTTTGCTGATGTTCACCGGATAGGGATTTTCCTTCCAGTGCGCGCCGGGGCCGTCGGCGTAGATCGTCGCCTCGTAGGTTTTGCCGGCCGGCAAAAAGTCAAGTTTCATGCTGAAGTTGCGTGGGTTTTCATCGGTGATGCTGCCGAGAAACCAGTTTTGGGCGCCTTTTTGCCGGCGGGCGATGGTAATATAGTCGCCCACAGCGGCATTCAGGATGCGGGTGTCGTCCCAATCTACCGGCACATCGCGGATAAACTGGAATACGTCGAGGCGTTTTTCATAGTTTTCCGGCAGGTCGGCGGCCATTTGCAGCGGGCTGTAAAGGGTAACGTACAAGGCTAATTGTTTGGCCACCGTGGTATGCACCACTTCCGTTTTTTTCGGGTCGTAAGTATTCATCCGGGTTTCAAAAATACCGGGCGTGTAGTCCATCGGTCCGCCGAGGATGCGGGTAAAAGGCAGAATGCACTCGTGTTCGGGCGGGTTGCCGGTACTCCAGGCGTTGAACTCCTGTCCGCGGGCGGCTTCGCAGGCCATCCAGTTGGGCCAGGTGCGGTGCCAGCCGCTGGGGCGCACGGGTTCGTGCATGTCCACCATGATGCGGTTTTTTGCGGTGCGCTCGGCCACGCGCAGGTAGTGGTTGTTCATCCACTGGCCGTCGTGCCACTCCCCGCGGGGGATTATTTTGCCCACGTATCCTGTTTTTACGGCATTTTGGTTATACTTGTTCATAAATGCGTAGGCGGCGTCCATTTGCCGTTCGTAGCTGGGCACGGCCGACGAGGTTTCGTGGTGGGCGATGATACGCACGCCTTTTTCCCGGGCGTACCGGGTGAGTTCGTCGATGTCGAAGTCGGGATAGGGTTTGGCGAAGTCGAACACCTCGTCTTTCCATTTGCCGAACCAGTCTTTCCAGCCGATGTTCCAACCTTCCACGAGTACGCCGTCGAAGCCGTATTTGCCGGCGAAGTCGATGTAGCGCTTCACGTTTTCGGTATTGGCGCCGTGCCGGCCTTTCACCTCGCGACCGGTGGCGGCCATCATGTCCTGAGTGGCTTCAAGGTCCCAGGTAGCCAGGCCCACATGCATTTCCCACCACACGCCCACGTATTTCTGTGGTTTAATCCACGACACGTCTTCTATTTTGCAGGGTTCATTCAGGTTGAGAATCAGTTTGGATTCGAGGATGCCCGCGGCGTCTTTGCTCAGCAGCACAGCGCGCCAGGGCGAGTGAAAGGGCATAGTATTGACCGATTTTACGGTTGAATCGGCCGATGGGATCAGGGAAGCCTTGAATTTCAGGGCATTGTTGTCCGTTTCCAGGTGCAGGGCGCCAAAATCCGCCAATGCCGCTTCGGCCAGCGCAATGTGCGTGCCGTCGGCCGTTTTCATGGTGATGGGCGTTTGCACATTTTTCATTTTCACAATATGCTGGGTGGAAATCGCGTGTTCGCGGTTGTACCAGGCACAGTCAATGGCGCTGATCTTGCCCGTGGTGTACACATGCTCGTTGGAATCGTAGTCGCCGGGAATCCACCAGGCGGTGTGGTCGCCGGTCATTTGAAATTCTGTCAGTTCGTCGGTAACGGTGACTTTTGTTTTGCAGTCCTGCAACGGGAATTCGTATCGGAACCCCGCGCCTTCCTCATAAGCACGGAAACGGATGATCATGGTACAACCGGTTTCATCGGACAAGGTGTAGGCCAGTTCGTTGTAATGGTCGCGGATTTGCGCCACTTCGCCCCACACGGGTTTCCAGGTTTCGTCGTGGGTGGTGATTTTGGTGGCTGCCAGTTTGAACCCACTGTGCAGGTTGTATTCTTTGGTGTTAAAGCCCAGCCGCGACCAATCGACCGCTGTTTTGCCGCGGTAGGTGATTTTGTAAAAAGGTTCGCCGGTTTTGTTGAGGCCTACGGTGACGGCGGTTTGTTTGTTGGGGGAGGCGAGGGTGCGGAGGGTTTTTTGGGCGGATAGGGTGGCGTGCGCTGTGAAGAACAGCAGCAACAATAGGTAGGAAGCGTATTTTTTCATAAAGCCATGTTTTAAAGGAACAGGGCGGCAAAACTACGAATGATTTTGTTGAGGATACCCAGTCCGCACTGAATGGAAGATACCTCATTTACCCGGGCCGTTTTCGCCCAAGCCATTGTGTTTTAGTTGGAACGCGAGGTAATTTGGGTAATTATTCCCGGCGGCACACCTTGAAATTATAAAAAAATAGGCGCCATGACCAAACATTACCTACCTTTGCCCCAATATTTTTTAACCCCTGGTATTTTGTCCGCCCTGGACAACGAAGTTTTTGGAGTGTACATCGAGCATCAAAATAATTATAACCCGCTCATTGTCAGTTGTTCACATCCCACCACTTTGCCCCTTGAAGGTGCGTCTCCGAAACGTACCACTGCGCATGAGACCAGGACATTCCAAATTTTTGGAACCGCTAAAAGTCGTCCGTACCTGTTTGTTTTGTCAAAAAACAGACTAATTCCGGGCGAATAACCGTTTCCGACAACCTGATTTTTTTCATGTTATTCAAAGAATTATCGCTCATCGAGCCGCTGCTCCGCGCGTTGGAAACCGAGGGCTATGAGCAACCCACACCCATCCAGGAACAAGCCATCCCCATCGTACTGGCGCGCCATGACTTACTCGGCTGCGCCCAGACCGGTACCGGAAAAACCGCTGCGTTTGCCTTGCCCATGCTCCAGTTGCTGGCAGCCAATCAACACAACGCGAAAGGTGGAACACGCCCCATCCGGGCACTTATCCTGACGCCCACCCGCGAACTGGCCATCCAAATCGGCGAAAGCTTCACCGCTTATGGCCGCAACCTGCCGTTGCGCAACTACGTCATCTTTGGCGGCGTGGGCCAAACACCCCAAACCGATGCGCTGCGGCGCGGTACGGACGTGCTTATTGCCACGCCGGGCCGTCTGCTCGATCTGATGAAACAAGGCCATGTCAACCTCCGCGACATCGAGATTTTCGTGCTCGACGAAGCCGACCGGATGCTCGACATGGGCTTTATCCACGATGTAAAAAAGGTGATCGCCAAACTGCCCACCAAACGCCAAACCCTGTTTTTCTCGGCCACGATGCCCGCTGAAATTTCCAGTCTGGCCAATTCGATCCTGACGAATCCGGAGCGTGTGGAAGTTACCCCGGTGTCGTCCACGGCTGAAAAAGTGGAGCAAGCGGTGTATTTTGTGGACAAACAAAATAAAAAACACCTTCTGGTTCACCTGCTGAAAGACCACTCGATCCGCTCGGCGCTCGTGTTTACCCGCACCAAACACGGTGCGAACAAGGTGGCTGCCGATGTCGCGAAGGCCGGTTTTTCTGCCGAGGCTATTCACGGCAACAAATCTCAGAATGCCCGCCAGGCTGCCCTGAGTAATTTCAAATCGGGCCGCACCCGGGTGCTGGTCGCTACCGACATTGCCGCGCGGGGCATCGATATCGATGAACTGTCGCATGTGGTGAACTACGAATTGCCCAATATCCCCGAAACGTACGTGCACCGCATCGGTCGCACCGGCCGGGCAGGCGCCAGCGGTATCGCGGTGTCGTTTTGTGAGGCAGAAGAACTGGCATATCTTAAAGATATTCAGAAGCTGACGGGGCAACTTGTGCCGGTGATAGCCGAGCACCCTTACGCCGCCGAACTCCGGGCGCCAAGCCTGCCGCAACCGGCCCCTCCGCGCGGTAAAGGCAGCCGCAGAAATGAAGGGCAAGCCAAACAATCCGTTCAACAGGTGCCGGCGCCGGAGCGCGCGGATATCATTCCACTGCCGGAGAGCCGGCCTGATACCCGCCGTCCGGATTCCAGGCGCCCGGAACGGGGCGCCCGCGATGGCGATAACCAAAGAAGCCGGCCTGCCAACCAGGATACCCGCAATGACCGACGGGATCAATCCAGGCCCCCGCGCGATCGCGATGCACAACAAGGCGCCGAACGGCAGCCCCAGCGGAATAATGGAGACCGTGATGCACAACGGAACAATGGGAACCGCGACACCCAGCGAAGTGGGCGCGATGACCGCCGCGGAACCAACCCCAATCAACGCCGCGAGGAAAACCGCCCTGTTGACCGCCGGGATGACGGCACTCGCCCCGAGCGACGCGAAGAGGCGAAACGCCCGGCACAACAGCAAAAGCCGGAAGCCAAGATCAGTCGCGAAGAAGTCGCCTCAGCCATGCGAAACCGCTTTGCTTCCATCCTTGAAGTAGCGGCGATAGAAAAACAGGTACGGCCGCCTAAGCCCAAGCAGGACTTCCGCGACCGCGACGACCGCAACCGCCCGCCCAAAGACAAACCCTTCGGTGGCGGCGGATCAAAACGCAGGAAATAACAGGTAGACAAGGGCCGGCATGTAAAACGCCGGCCCTTGTCTTTATACCTATATATAGGTGTGTATTTGCCTGACGATGTAATAACCTGTTTGAGGTATTCGGCGGCAGGTATTTTCTTTCAAAGACTTGCAAAAAAATTTCAGAACGGCCCAATCACTACCGGCCGTATGATCAAGCGACAGTTCCTATACGCCCGGTATATTGTTTTGCTAATTACCCGATATTGACCTTCCTTCTCCAGATTTATATTGTAGTTACTCTAAAAAAGTAGAAAAAATTTTGAGCAGGGTATTGGTAGAATGAAAACTCCTCGTACCTTTGCGCCCGCTTCGGAAGAGAGGCAATGAAGGAATGGTTAGGGGATGAGATGAGGGGATGTTGGGGAGAAAAAAAATAATAAAAAAGGTTTGGAAAAGGGAAAGAGTTGTTTGTATCTTTGCGCTCCCAAAAAACGAGAAAGTAGATAGTAATGATATTGCGTCCACGAAGGTGGGTTATATATAAAGAGTTCATTGACAGACTGGTAGACGAAAGAATTTGTAGTCTTTTAAATAAGTAAGATACTTAAAGAGGGCTTTGGATTGAATTTTTTTATCGGGTATAAGAATGACGCTGCTTCGGCATTTCGGTGTTGGAGTGGTAAAGAATACACGATGGAGAGTTTGATCCTGGCTCAGGATGAACGCTAGCGGCAGGCCTAATACATGCAAGTTGAACGGATCTTGGACTTCGGTTCAAGGTTAGTGGCGCACGGGTGCGTAACGCGTACACAACATACCCTTAACTGGGGGATAGCGGTGGGAAACTGCCAGTAATACCCCATACCCCTGCGAGGTGGCATTACCTTGCAAGGAAAGTTACGGCGGTTAGGGATTGGTGTGCGTCCGATTAGCTAGTTGGCGGGGTAACGGCCCACCAAGGCGACGATCGGTAGGGGGTGTGAGAGCATGGCCCCCCACACGGGTACTGAGACACGGACCCGACTCCTACGGGAGGCAGCAGTAAGGAATATTGGACAATGGGCGGAAGCCTGATCCAGCCATGCCGCGTGAAGGAAGAAGGCGCTCAGCGTTGTAAACTTCTTTTAAATGGGAACAATAACTCCGACGCGCTCGGGGCTTGAGGGTACCATTAGAATAAGCACCGGCTAACTCCGTGCCAGCAGCCGCGGTAATACGGAGGGTGCAAGCGTTATCCGGAATCACTGGGTTTAAAGGGTGCGTAGGCTGTTTGATAAGTCAGTTGTGAAATACCCCGGCTTAACCGGCGGTCGTGCGATTGATACTGTCAGACTTGAATCAGGTTGAGGTAGGCGGAATGTGGCATGTAGCGGTGAAATGCATAGATATGCCATAGAACACCGATTGCGAAGGCAGCTTGCTGGACCTAGATTGACGCTGAGGCACGAAAGCGTGGGGAGCAAACAGGATTAGATACCCTGGTAGTCCACGCCCTAAACGATGTTTACTTGCTGTGTGATCTTCGGATTGCGTGGCGAAGCGAAAGCGATAAGTAAACCACCTGGGGAGTACGCCGGCAACGGTGAAACTCAAAGGAATTGACGGGGGTCCGCACAAGCGGTGGAGCATGTGGTTTAATTCGATGATACGCGAGGAACCTTACCTGGGCTAG
>CAUJEY010000001.1 GCA_963169325.1 Bacteroidota bacterium | reverse complement strand
TGACGGTGAGCCGTCTACCGTCCACCGTCCACCGTCTACCGTCCACCGTCCACCGTCTACCGTCCACCGTCCACCGTCCACCGTTTCCATGATCCGTTGGTGCAGTTTGCCGGCGTCTTCGATATCGGCGTAATTGCCGAGGTCGGGGCTGCCCACGCTGAGGTCGAGCCAGACGGCATCGTTCAAATCGGCCGGCACGATAGCGTGTATGTTATCCCGGTTGCCCCGAGCCCATTGCAGGAAAGCAGCGTTTTTCGGGCAGGGTTCCCAGCCGCAGGCGTGGCGGATGGTGGCCTGGGCGAGGGCAGGGGAGTGGTCGCGCAATTTTTTCATCAAGTCCCAGGCTGCGCGGTCGCTGATTTGCAGGTATTCATTTGCCGGATTTTCCGCGCGGTTGATAGCCGAACAGGTGACGCTGATCAGCAGCCGCGCCCCGATAAGCGGAAACAGCGCCTCCGCCTCTTGTTCGGTGAGGGGGAAAACGCGATGAAAACCTTTGACGAGCTGAAAAATCGCGGTCAAGGGGTCGGGTTTGTGCATGGCTACGTAGGCCGCGGCAATGGCCAGTTCGTTGACGGTATGGGTAAAAACGGCGTCGCCGAAGTCAATGACGCCCGGCACGGCCGGGTTTTCCAAATCGTGGTTGACGAGGATGTTGTAGTCGTTGGCGTCGCTGTGGTTGACGCTTTTTCGCAAGCCCGGAAGCAGGGGGAGGGCTTGTGTTTCAAACAGTTGTAAAAACCAGGCGGCCAGGGCCTGTTTTTCTGTTCCGGCAATTTTGGCGAGATGGTCGCGCGTCCAGGCGGCCTGCGAGGGATCCCATTTGAGGAAACGATGCGCCGCCGGATGATCGAAACCGGCCAACGCTGCGCACAATTTTCCACACATTTCGCCCACTTGCCCGATTAATTCGGGGGTATGCGGGCTGACCTCGGCAAAACAACGGCCCTCGATCCAGCTCAGCAGGCGCAGGAATCGTTGGGCGCCGTCGGGAGCGGTGATAGTTGTGATGTATTCGCCGGTTGTGGCGGGCACGACCCGCGGTACCTCCAACCCCAGTCCGGCGGCGGCGAGGTGTTGAATCACGGCATTTTGAAATTCAAGATTTTCGCGGCGCTCCTCCGGGTTGGCGATTTTCAGCGTGAAGGCTTCGCCGGAAGGTGTTTTGACCAAAAAATTCAGGTCGATTTCGCCGGGCAGGGGGTTTACGGAAACCGTCAGGTTGAAGTGTTGGCGGGCGAGGGACGTTATTTGTTCAGGTGTAAATATCATGAATTGGTAAATCGGCTATTTTTTTAAAAAAAACCTTTTTTATAACAAGGCTCTATCCAAATGTACATATCCGCCATCCACATGAATCAACTGTCCGGTGGTGTGGCTCGATTTATCGGAGAGCAGAAAAGCGACGGTGTTGGCTATTTCTGCGGCGGTGGTCATCCGTTTCTCCAGCGGGATCCGTTCGGTGATTTTTTGAAGCGTCTCCTCCGGATTGGGCAACATTTTGAGCCAGTTTTCATAGAGTGGGGTATAACATTCGGCCACAATGACGGCGTTGACCCGTATGCCGTAGGGCAGCAATTCCACCGCCCATTCGCGGGTGAGGGCGTTGCGTCCGCCGTTGCTGGCGGCATACGCCGAGGTATTGCCCTGGCCGGTTTCCGCCGTTTTGGAACCGATATTAACAATGGCGCCTTTCGAGGTTTTGAGAAGGGGCAGGGCGTGATGCGCCATGAGGTAATAATGCACCAGATTGCGGTGCAGCGAGGCCATAAAATCGGTATAGTTGCCTTTTTCGAGGCCCACACCGTCGTTCACGCCCGCGTTGTTCACCAGACCGTCGATCCTGCCCAGCCGCTGCACGACCGTTTCCACGGCTTTCCGGCAATCTTCGGGTTCCGTCAATTCGGCCACCACCGAAAATGCCGTGCCGTTCGCGGCGGTTATTTTTTCCACTGTTTTTACATTATCTGCCTCGCTGCGCCCCACAATGGCGACAATGGCGCCTTCGGCAGCCAGTACTTCCGCAATGCCCGCACCGATACCTTTGGCGCCGCCGGTGACGATAATGACCTTGTTTTTAAGATTTAAATCCATGAATCCGCCGTTTTAAGCCTTATAATCAACGGCCACCTGCCGCTGCGTACCCAGCCCTTCTATGCCCAGTTCGACCACGTCGCCCGCTTTCAGATAACACGGTGGGTTGAGGCCCAGTCCTACGCCGAAGGGCGTGCCGGTCGAAATCACGTCGCCCGGAAGCAGGGTCATGAACTGGCTGAGATAATGCACCAGAAATGGAATTTTGAACACCATGTCGTTGGTATTGGAGTCCTGCAGGCGGGCTCCGTTCACATCGAGCCAGAGGTGGAGGCTGTGCGGGTCGGGGATTTCGTCTTTTGTGATCAAAAAAGGCCCCAGCGGCGCGAAGGTGTCGTTGCTTTTGCCTTTAACCCACTGCCCGCCGCGCTCGAGCTGAAATTCGCGCTCGGAGTAGTCGTTGTGCAGCACGTAGCCCGCTACATAATCCATCGCGTTCGCTTCGGAGACGTAACTCGCTTTTTTACTGATGACCACGGCCAGTTCCACTTCCCAATCCGTTTTTACCGAATTTTTCGGAATGATCACCGAGTCGTTCGGCCCGCACAGCGCCGTGGTGGATTTAAAAAAAATGATCGGCTCCGAGGGAACGGCCGCGCCCGATTCGGCGGCGTGTTTGGCGTAGTTCAGCCCGATGCAGACGATCTTGGACGGCCGGCCGACCGGGGCGCCGAAGCGGATATTATCCGGGTCTTTTATTTTGGTCAAACGCGGGTCCTTGTTGGATATCGCTGTTTGAAGCCGCTCCAGACCGTCATTTTCAAAAAAACGTTCATCATAGTCTTTTACCAGGCGGGGGGCGCTGTACAGTTCGCCGTCCAGGACGATGCCGCATTTTTCCCGACCGGCTTTGCCAAATTTGAAAAGTTTCATTTTATGAAAATGTAAATTAATGTGGTCAATGTGGTCAATGTGGTTAATGTGGTCAATGTGGTCAATGTGGTTAATGTGGTCAATGTGGTTAATGTGGTTAATGTGGTTAATGTTGTCAATGGTTGGGATTAATTATTCAATTTTACAAATCCGCCGTCGATCGGGTAATCGCAGCCGGTGATAAAAGCGGCTTCGTCGGAGCAGAGGTAAAGCGCCAGTCCGGCGATCTCGTCGGGGGTCGCCATCCGTCCGATGGGTTGGGTTTTGGAGAGTTTTTCAAACATTTCCGCTTCTTGTCCGGGGTAGTTTTTGGCTAAAAAGCCGTCTACAAAGGGGGTATGCACCCGGGCCGGGGAGATGGAATTGACCCGGATATTTTCTTTCACATAGTCTTTCGCCGTAGCGATCGTCATGGCCAACACGGCGCCTTTCGTGGTGGAATAGGCAAAACGGTCGGGCAGCCCCACCAGCGCGGCAATAGACGCCATGTTCACGATGGCGCCGCCGCCCCGTTGTTTCATGCGGGGGATTGCCGCCCGCAGGCAATTGTACACACCTTTTACATTGACCGCATACAGGCGGTCAAAATCGGCTTCGGCGGTTGTTTCCACGGTGCCGACGTGGGCGATACCGGCATTGTTGACCAAAATATCCGGCAAACCAATTTTTTCAAAAACGGCGTCGACTTCCGTTTGCACGGCCACATTGCAGGCGTGGGCTATCGCTGTGCCGCCATTGGCATGAATCGTTTCGACGGCTTCGCGGGCAGCCGCTTCGTTCATTTCCAGGATATGTACGGTGGCGCCCTGTTGGGCAAATAGTTTTGCGATGGCCAGCCCGATGCCGCTGGCGCCGCCGGTGACGATGGATGTTTTGTTGGATAAGTCGAACATTTTGAATATTTTAGTCTGCCAAGCAACTTTCCATCGTGGGAACACTGCGATGGTGTGGCAAAAGTAGTTTTTTGCCACCAATCACCTGATTCAATCTTCCATAACCAGGATGTCAGGCTGTAAGCATCTGCCCTGTAAGCGATGACATCCGGGTTAAGGTAGACTTCGGTTTTTGAGTAGCCAAAAATGGCGGCATTTATGATTGGTTTCGTTTTGACTTACATTCCCTGGAAGAAGTATAACTTTGCCAAGGTTGCACCCGAAGGAAAGGGGGGGGAGGCTTCCAGAGTATGATGTGCGACTTAGCGTTTTTAGCCTAAAACACAAAAACACAAAAACACAAAAACACAAAAACACAAAAACACCCCTAAGAGAATGAAATCGCTCCTGGACAAGTACGTTGCCGATACCTTCGGTGAAAATCACGACCAAAGTTTCTATGATTTGGAAATATCTGAACAGGATTCAATTCTGGCCCAGATACGTGCATACGGCATTGCCAACAAAACGAAATTTCTCCGCGAACTGCGCGAAATTGATCCTCTGGAAGAATTGTCTCCCATTTCATTGATCTACGAGGCGGTGGCTATGGATCCGGATAACTGGGCAGATTTTTATCCGGAAGAAATAAAGCGCGTGTTGGATTTCAGTTTGACGAAGGACAAACCGGCTGATGCTTTAAATTATCTTCATGAATTGGTATATAACCTGGATACTGCCGATGCGCCGCATATCAGGGCAATTATGAAAATACTGGCACAGTACCTGGAAACGCCGGATGCCGGGGTGAGAAAAGAAGTTGTTTTTCTGATCAACGGTATTTTGGATGCCGATAATTCGAATCATTATCAAAACGTCGTGAGTAAACTTATCGGGTTGCTGAATGATCCGGATTGGCGCGTCCGGTCCAAGGCTTTTTTTGTATTGAAAGCGGCCGAAGCTTTGCCAGAGGGTTATAAACGTTCCTTTTTGGACCGGTTGCGAAAGTTTTTAAATCCGCTTAATTAATGATCGCGATTCGTTTGCTGTTTTTCATGGCGCTCGCCAGTACCGCACAAGCGCAAAACATGGTTTCTTTCCCCATCTGGTTCGACACGCTGGAGCAGCCTGTTCCCGCGGACTGGCTTGTAACCCCGGTTGTTGAAAAAGCGGAAATTTATCGCAGTGCCGACGGCAGAGACGTTATTCTGCACAACGGTCTGCTCCAACGCACCTTTCGCATCGTGCCGGACGTGGCCTGCACCGATTTTAAAAATTTGTCCAACGGACAACAACTGCTCCGCGCCGTTTCGCCGGAGGCCCGCCTGGTGATCGACGGAAAAACGTACCAGGTCGGCGGGTTGAAAGGCCAAACGGAAAAAGCCTACCTGCGGCCCGAATGGGTGGATGATTTTACGGCATTGGCCACTGATTTCAAACTGACAGGAGTAGAGTCGGAGCCCCTCCAGCCATTTTTGAACTGGCAGCCCAAAACCTGGGTCGCCAATCCGAACCAACCCTCCGGGCAAACGCTGGTTTTTACCTACGAGGCCGTCGCTCCGGAAATTGCGGGACTTGAGGTGCGGATTTTTTACGAACTGTACGACGGCCTGCCGCTGTTGGTTAAATGGCTGTCGGTCGAAAATCGCGGGCCAAAACCGGTGAAACTGAATCAGGTAGTCAACGAAATTCTCGCTGTTGTGGAGGAGGAAAGCGCCGTTGTCGGGAAGCCCGCACAAATGAAAAAACAACACGGCCTGTACGTGGAAACCAATTTTGCGTTCAACAACGCCATGCGCTACGACATCAGCGACCAGACGACGCATTGGAAAACCGACTCCTCGTACACCTCGCAGGTGAATTACAATTACGAAACGCCCTGCGTGCTGGAAATTTACCCAAATAAATCGCCCGGCATCGAGCTGCAACCCGGCGAAACCTTCCGCTCCGTGCGCACCCACGAGCTGCTCCAGGACGGCTACGACCGCGAACGCCGGGGACTTGCCATCCGGCGTATGTACCGGACGGTAGCGCCCTGGACGACCCAGAACCCGATTTTTATGCACCTCATCAGTGAAAACGACCGGCAGGTGCGCGATATCGTGGATCAATGCGCCGAGACGGGTTATGAAGGTATTATCCTCAGTTTTGGCAGCCATTGCAACATGGAAGACACCTCGGCCGCCAATGTACGCCGCTGGAAATCGCTGGCCGATTATGCCCACTCGAAAAACATCCTGCTCGGCAGTTACGCCCTGTTCAGCAGTCGGCGAATCAGCGACGAAGACGATGTAATCGACCCTAAAACCGGCCGGCCGGGCGGGGCGTTTTTCGGCAATGCGCCTTGTTTTGGCAGTCGCTGGGGCATCGGTTTTGCGGAGAAACTGAAATTTTTCATCCGAGAAACGGGTTTCGATATTTTTGAAAACGACGGCCCTTACCCCGGCGATGTCTGCGCTTCCACTACGCACCCCGGTCATAAAAATCTCGACGACAGCCAGTGGCGCCAGATGGACCGGCAAAAAGACCTGTACCACTGGTGCAATGAAAACGGCGTGTACGTGAATGCGCCCGACTGGTATTTTTTCGACGGCACGAACAAGATCGCCATCGGTTACCGCGAAGTGAACTTTTCGCTCTCCCGCGAACAGCAAAAAATCCTCAACCGGCAAAATATCTTCGACGGCACCTGGGAAAAAACGCCGTCCATGGGCTGGGGTTTCGTGCCGCTCACCCGCTACCAGGGCGGCGGTCCGGAGGCTGTGCTCGAACCCCTTCACGAGCACCTGCGCGACTACGAACAACTCATGGTGCAATACTATGGCGCCGGGGTGCAAGCCTGCTATCGCGGCCCGCGCCTGTACGACACCGAGACCACGAAGCGTCTGGTGCAGCGCACGATCGCCTGGTATAAAAAATACCGCGATATCCTGAACTCAGACATCATTCACCTGCGCCGTGCAGATGGGCGCGATTGGGACGGTATTCTGCATGTCAATCCGACACTCGAAACGAAAGGTTTTTTGTTGCTGTACAATCCCCTTGAAACGCCCATTACCCGCATTATTCGGGTGCCGCTGTATTACACCGGGTTGGAAGACACGGCTGTTATTTTTAACCCGGAATTATTAGAAGAGCGGGTTATAAAACTCAATCGTAACTATGAAATTGAGTTGCGGGTGACGATTCCGGCGGAGGGTTGGGTTTGGTATGAGGTGCGGTGATGTGCACCTACTGGATATTTTTTAACACATAGGCACATAGAACACATAGAGTTTATAATTTGAACGCTATGTGTTCTATGTGCCTATATGTTAAGAATTGCCTCGTAGTTGAGCAGGGCGACTCATGCTACTCCACCTCCTTTTTGTTATCCTCCGGCACCCGGTCTATCAACTTGTTATACGGATCAATCCCCGCGCGCACGGGCTTGCCTTTTACGGTCAGGACGATCGTGTGTTCGCCATTCGTCAGCCGGTGTTTTTTCAGATAAAGCGGCTGTGTCAGTTTTTTGCCGCCGGCTTCCACCTTGTCGTCGGTGAAAATACCGATGTCGATATAGTCGTTGGTGTTGGGCGCTTCGGCTTCATTGCCTTTTTCGTCGGCGTACATCTTCCGGGCCTTAACCTTGAGCGTTACTTCATATTCATTGTCGCCCATTTTTTTGGATTTAGCGCTCAAAATCCGGTTTTCATACAAAGTGATTTTATGCCAGGTGTCTTCCAGATAATAGTGCATCGAGTCGGGCGTCACATTTTTAATAAAGTCATAGAGGTCGTAACTGCCGGGAAAGGGCGGCGTTTCTTTCAGGGCGAAACTGTCGCGAAAGGCACGGATGGCGCCGTTTAGTTTTTCTTCGCCGATATAGTCTTGCAAGGCGTAAAGAATAATGCTGCCTTTTTGGTACCACTGATACGGCCGGTTACAATTGATGAACAGGTTTTCCTTTTTGCTTTCGCCGGCCCGCCCGCGCAGGTACCGGTCGAGGTCGTATTTCAGAAATTGCTGCACGTTGTCGGCGCCGTACTTCTGTTTGGCGATCATGAGTGCGGAGTACTCGGCCAGCGACTCGGAGATGAGGTTGGCGCCTCGGGTGTAGTTGGGCGACACCTGATGTCCCCACCATTGGTGCGCGAGTTCGTGCGCCGTCACGTAGTAGGCATAGTCGTAGTCGTTCGGGTCGCTAAAATCGGCGAACCAGCCAAAGTCTTCGGAATACGGAATCGTATTGGGGAACGACTGCGCGAATGCCGCGTATCGTGGAAATTCGAGGACACGCACCTGCCGGTATTGGTAGGGGCCGAAGTGTTTTTGAAAATACCCCAGTCCGTCTTGAAGCGATGCCACAAAACGGTCGAGGTTGTAGGTGTGTTCGTGGTGGTGGAAAATTTCGATGTTCACGGCCTTGCCGTCCCGGTCGGTCCACTTGTCGCGCAATACTTCGAATCGCGCTGATACCAGGTTGAAAAAGTAGTCAATTTTGCTGTCCTGTTTGTAGTGGAAATACCGGCGGTTGTTTTCCGTCCATTCGCGTTGCAGGTAACCCGGCGCCACGGCGATCTGGTCGGACACGGTGCTCACGATACACTCGAAGGTAATGAAGTCGGCGTCGTCGTTGAAGAGCAGGGTGCGTTCGCCGTAGGGGTCGCGGTGTGGGGGGAGGTCGTCGGGCTTTTCCGGCAGGCCGTATTTTTTGCGGTCTTCGTCGCCTTCCAGTTCGTTGTTGGCGTCGTAGCCGATGGAGGGGATGCCGCCGCTGGTGAAGGTGCCGTTGTAGATGACTTCGCGCCGGTAGCCGTCGTTGACAAATCCCGGGTTTTTCAGGGTGGTGAATATTTCCAGCGTAGCCGTGTCGCCGGGCATCAGCGGGCGTGGCAAAGCGTAGATACGATAACCGCCCGTATCGGGTTTGGCATAGAAAAACGTCAGGGCAGGCCGCGGCATCAGGTCGAATTTTGACACCGTAAGCGGCTGATTATCGAGCAATAAACGGTATTGCTGCCCGTCGGTCGACAGCAGGTGCAGCGAGTCGATCCGTTGCCCGGATTTGTTCTGTAATTTCAACACCGCCCGCATGGCCACACTGCGGTCTTCCGGAAAAATATCGGCGTACAACATCACGTCCGTCACTTTCGGCTGCGGCATACGCTCGTATTTTTTATACCGTTTTTCGTACTCCGATTGCAGTTTTTTCCCCTCGTCGGGGCCGCGGTATCTATTCACCATACTCACGTTGTAATAGATAAAACCGCCGCTGCCGAGCCAAACCAGCGCAAGCGCGCCCAAGCCTAGGCTGAACCGCGGGTTCCAGCGCTGCCGGAACGACTGCCAGCGCATTTTCATACTTTGTTCCGTGCCGCGTGCCCATAGCAGGGCGGCGAGAAACAGGAGCATGAACCCGAATGCCGTCCAGTACAGGTTGTACCAAAACAGGGGTTCTGCGAAATGCCCGAAGTCGTTCATATCCGAAATCAGGTAACCGGGTTTGTAGCTAAAAAAGGCGAGATTGTAATTGAAGTTCAGGAAAGTGCGCAATACGAACATCACGATCCATACGCCCAAACCGGCAAAATGGCCGATGAATTTGTTGTTCACCAGCGCGTGTACGAAGAACGCCAGCAGCGCCATTTGGAGGTAGTCCCAAAACGTAATCAGGTATAAATCGATAAAGTAGTACTGAAATTTAAAATTGAAATACCCGTGAAATATCTGCACTAAAACACCGACCACCATCGGTATGGTGGCCAGCATGGCGCAAACCCCGACGATAGCGAGGAATTTGGAGCCCAGCTGCACCCAGTTCGGCACGGGCAGGGCATCGCCGATGTTGGCAAAACGGGTGGCGCGGTCGCGATGCACCGTTTCGCCTGCGTAGAACATGAGCAGGATAAAGACGAACAGGCCGTAATTGTAGGTTTTAAACAACAACATGTTCATCGTCAGCGGCCGGTCGGGTACGCCGTATTGGAGGTTGCCGATCCAGTCGTCGAGGAATAAAAAGATGACGGCGCCGAGAATGATGGAGATAAAATAAGTGTCGCGAAGAATGTTGCTAAATTCCAGTTTGCCTAAATTCCAGAGGTTGGACCAGTCGAGGCGGTTGGAAAAATGCCGTCCCACAACAGGCAACGCCACCCGCGCCGGCGCAACAAGGGCTGCTTCCTTTTTGACTTTTTTGCCCCGGCTGCGTTCGCTGACAAATCGCTGGATACTGAACCGGAAATAGATGCCAAGTATTGTAAACAAGCCGACACCCATCCACAACATTCTGTTCCACAACAGATTGCCTGTGAGCGGCACGAGCTGGGTATTTTGCTCTGCCGGGGTCAGGTATTTGGTGGCATTGGTGTGGGTATTCAACGCAAAGGGGTCGAGCAGGTCCACGAGGTTGCGATTTTCCAGGTCTTGAACCAGAAAGTTTGCCAGCAAATAGAGGATAAACAGCAGGATAGAAGCCGAATAGAGCACCCGGTTGTTGCGCGTCCAGGCCACAAGGCCGAAAAAGATACAACTGGTAAAAAACAGGCTGGGCAGGAAAATGGTGACAAATGGCCAAAGATAATAGCTCAATACATTGGGGCCGAAGCGTTCGGGTTTGGTCCAGTCGAATACCGGGCCGAGCCAGCTGCCGATGACGTACCCGACCATTGCCCCGGTACTGATACCCACCAGTATAAGAAACGATCCCCAGAACCGCCCCCAAAAGTAGGCGCCCGGTGAAACGGGGGTAGACAGCAGGTACTCTTTCGTTTGATGCTCGATGTCGCGGTATAGCGGCACGCCCATGACGGCGGAACTGATGAGCACACAATAGATGCCCAGTATTGCCATATAGAAACTGATGGTGGCCGGGGCGTTGTGATAGACTTTTTCAGTGGCCGGTGTGCCGCCGTTGGCGACGATAAGTGCCGTGAGCACCAGCAACACGAAAAAATAGATATAGGTAGCCGGCCGGCGCAGGCGGTATTGCAGTTCGAAAAGGAAGATGGCAGAAAACATGGTATGGGGGCTATAGGGTAACTAAATCCATTTTTGTCGAGATTGCATTGAAATACACGTCTTCCAGTGTCGGCTTCATAGGTTCGAAGCCATTTTCCGGGTTGCCGTCGGCAGAGATGCGGATGAAGAGTCGCCCTTCGTTCAGGTTGGTGGCGATGACGCGATAGTTTTCCCGATAAGTATCCACCTCGTCTTTGGCGATGGATTTTGCCCATATTTTCCCGTTGAGCATCTTTACGGCATCGTGCGGGGTGCCGACGTAGAGCACTTCGCCACCGCAGATAATGGCGAATCGTTTGCAGAGCGTTTGTACGTCCTCCACGATGTGGGTGCTGAGGATCACGATGGTGCTTTCGCCGATTTCGCTCAACAGGTTGTAGAACCGGTTGCGTTCGGCGGGGTCGAGGCCGGCGGTGGGTACGTCCACGATAAGCAGTTTAGGGTTACCGAGCAAGGCCTGTGCGATGCCGAAACGCTGTTTCATGCCGCCGGAGTAAGTGCCGAGGTTGCGTTTGCGCTCAGCCCAGAGGTTCACTTTTTGCAGCAGGGCTTCCACCACTTGTTTGCGTTCGCGACTATCTGCTACACCTTTCAGCCGGGCGATATGGTCGAGCATGATCTCGGCACTTACGCGTGGATAGACGCCGAATTCTTGCGGCAGGTAGCCGAGTTGTTTGCGCAGCAGTTCATGTTGGCGTAACACATCGAGGTCGCCCAACCAAATATGGCCGCCGCTGGCCTCCTGCAGGGTGGCAATGGTGCGCATCAGGGTAGATTTGCCCGCTCCATTGGGGCCGAGCAGGCCGAACATGCCTTGCGGGATAGTGAGCGACACGCCGTTCAGTGCCTGTACACCGTTGGCGTAGGTTTTGGTGAGGTTGTCGATGACCAGTTCCATACTGATTGTTTCGTTTGGTTTAAAAAATATGCCAGAAAAATGTGCGGGTAAAAGTATTGATTGCATTTTGTTATTTTGCCACTCGAATGCTGTATGCCATGAAAATAATAGACAAATGGTTTCCCGAAACAAACAATCGCTCCTACACACCACCTGAACACGCCTGTTTTGCCTAAAACACTCCTGGTACAAATTGCGCAAGGAAGCGAGCCTGCCCTGGAAGTATTATACACCTTGTTCAAAAGCCGGGTGTATAATACAGCCCTCAGCTACCTGCAAAACACGGAAGAGGCGGAAGAGGTGACCCAGGATGTCTTCGTAAATATTTTTCGCGCGGCCGCCCGTTTCGAGGGGAAATCCTCCGTCAGCACCTGGATTTACCGCATCACCGTGAACCAATCGCTCGACCGGCTGAATCACCGCAAGCGCCAAAAACGTTTCGGGCTGTTGGTCGATCTGTTCGGGGGAAATCCGGCCGAACCGGCCAAAGACCTGCCGCATTTCGACCATCCCGGCGTGGTATTGGAACAAAAAGAAAACGCCCGCATCCTGTTTCAGGCGATAGAATCGCTGCCGGATCAGCAAAAAACCGCCTTTATCCTCAGTTTTATAGAAGATTTGCCGCGCCAGGAAGTAGCCGACGTGATGCAGATTTCTCTCAAAGCCGTGGAGTCGCTGCTGCAACGCGCTAAAACCAATTTGCGGAAACGACTCGATAATTTTTTCCCCGACCGAAGGATTTAAGCAAAAATGCCGTCAAACAATTAAACTGATTTCCACATGGAAAAAGAACAATGGAAAGACCGGATTCTGGGCAGCCTCGAAGGTGCAAACAGGGCAGTGCCCCGTCCGGAGGTTTACCACAACATCCGGGCTCAACTAACCGGTGTGAAAATGACCGGACAAATGACGATCGTGCGTCGCCCCGTTCTCGCCCTGGCCGCCGCTTGCCTGGCCCTGTTGCTGACAGCCAATGTCTGGGCGTTGAAACAGCAGTATTCAACAGACGCCGCGGCGCCCAATTCCTCGGTTTATCAGTTGGACAATGCCAATTTTGATCTGTATTAATGACCGGATTATGAAAAAAGAAACGCTGCTTACCGTGGCCGTTATCGCCCTGCTGCTGTTGAATTTCGGCACCCTGGCATTTTTGTTTTTTCGCCGTCCGCCGCAGCCGCCCGGACGTGGGCCGAAGCAACTGGAGCGGCATATCGTGGAACAACTGCAACTGGACGATGCACAACGGCAACAGTTCAGACAACTCAAATCGGCGCATCACGAACAGATGCTGGCATACGACCGCGCCTACCGCGATGCCTTGGGGAATTATTTTGCCTTGCTCAAAAACGATACGATCCTGCCCGCCCAACACGATTCGTTGCAAATCATTTTGACCCGGATTCAACAGGATCGGGCAACCGTCACGTTTCGACACTTTGCCGACCTGAAGGCTCTTTGTACCCCGGCGCAAAAAAACAATTTTGATGACCTGCTGCCGGAATTAATGCAGGTGATTTTGCCGCGAAAAGCACCGCATTTGCGGGAAAATAACTGATGGGGAGTATGAATATTGTTCTAAGGGGATTGTTTGCCGGCGTGGTGTTGGTTGGGTTTTGTGGGTTTTATACACCCTACTGGACAATTTTAATTTTAACACATAGACACATAGATCACATAAGTTTTAAACCATTGGAAATCAAAAAACTATGTGATCTATGTGCCTATGTGTTAAAAAATGTCCAGCAGTATGGGGTTGACCCGAGGGCGGCAAGGTTGATTCCGGACAGCATGACAAACCGGAATGCCAGGTTTTTTGGAGAAATACAGGAACTAGCCCTCCAAAGCACAGGAACCCTGCAAATTACTATTATCCCTCAATTTGACGGGGCATCGCTAATCCTGAACAATCAACAATACCGGACACAAAATGGCGACAGTCTCTATATCGATCTGTTACGCTTTTATCTTTCCGCTATAAAAATGCAGGGAAAAAATAATGCCTGTTTTGTTGAACAGGATAGTTATCATTTATTTGATGCTGAAGAACCCGGTAGCCATACCATGATCCTGAACAACGTCCCGGCCGGCCGGTACGACAGTCTGTGTTTTTTTGTCGGCACCGATAGCCTGACCAATGTTTCGGGCGCCATGGGCGGCGATTTGGACCCGACCAAAGGGATGTATTGGGCCTGGAACAGCGGCTACATCAACGTCAAACTGGAAGGCCGGAGCAAGGCTTGCCAAACCCGGCATAATGTTTTTGAATTTCACATCGGCGGGTACATGCCGCCCCACCAGACGGTCAGGCGGGTTGTTTTGCCGTTGAAGCCGCTGGAAATCAAAGGAGGCGAGGTCACTTCTGTGCAGCTTATCGTCGATTTGGGAAAATTCTTCAGTCAAATCCGACTGGCAGAAACCAACAGCCTGATGATCCCATCGAAGCAGGCGACGCAATTGGTGGATTGGTTTACAGGGACTTTTATGCTGAATTAGGTCTTATAAGCGGTAAATGAAACTGGCATGTTTTCAAAAATACACTTCGCACCCGCCTTGTTCTGTCTGTTTTTCGTTCTCCTTGCCTTCACCGGCGATGACCTGAAATTCGTCGTTCCGGCGGGCTGGCCGAAACCGGTCTATGACTTTTCCAAAAATCCCATCACACCGGCCGGCTTCCAGTTGGGCCGGCGCCTTTTTTACGACCCCATTTTGTCGCGCGACACGACGATTTCCTGTGCCAGCTGTCATTTGCAGGCGACCGGTTTTACGCACGTGGATCACCAACTGAGCCACGGTATTTACGGCAGGGTAGGGACACGAAATTCCCCCGTGATTCTGAACATGGCCTGGAACAAGGCCTTTATGTGGGACGGCGGCGTCAATCACCTGGATATGCAGCCTTTAAGTCCGATCACCAGCCCCGATGAAATGGATGAAACCATGGAAAATGTGGTCCGGAAACTGAACGGCACAGCAAAATACCGGGGGATGTTCTATGCAGCCTTCGGCGATAGTGCCGTTACCGGCCAAAAAACGTTGCTGGCGTTGTCGCAGTTCGTATTGATGCTCAACTCGTACAACGCTAAATACGATAAATATATCCGCAAAGAACCCGGCGGCGAATTCACCGAACAGGAACTGCGCGGCCTCTCAATTTTTCGAAAACGCTGCGCGTCGTGCCACACAGAGCCCTTGTTCACCAACCAGGAATTTGCCAACAACGGCCTGCCGGTGGATACGACCCTGATGGATACCGGCCGTATGAAAATTACCGGCAACCCGGCGGATTCCCTGAAATTCAAAGTGCCGACGCTGCGGAATATTCAATTTACCTATCCGTATATGCACGACGGGCGTTTCAAAAAACTACCGGAAGTGTTGAAACACTATACAACGGGTATACAAAAAAGCAAAACCCTCGACGCGCGGCTGCAACTGCCAATAGAAATGACCCATGAAGAAAAAATAGACCTCGTCGCCTTTTTACTGACGCTGACGGACCGGGATTTTTTGTTTGACCAGCGGTTTGGGTTTCCCCGGGAGTGAGATTAATAACCGTGCAGATTCATCCCTTCTGCTTCAATCATATCCACCCACTTGCCCATTTTTTTCTGAATGACCCGGAAATGGTGATCATCCTCGGCGCACACAAATGAAATGGCAATACCTTCAACACCTGCCCTTCCGGTGCGGCCGATCCGGTGAATAAAATCTTTTGGCGAACGGGGCAGTTCATAGTTGATCACCACGGGTAACGCCGGGATATCGAGTCCGCGGGAGGCCAGATCCGTGGCGACCAGGACGTTTATTTCGCCCGATTTAAAATACCGCAAGGCATCGGTGCGGGCGCCCTGACTTTTTTGGCTGTGCAAAGCCAGGGCCACGATACCATTTTGTTTAAGTTTATGCACCACACTATCCGCTTTATGTACGGAAGAGGTAAAAACCAGCACTTGTTTCAGATTTTGAGATTTAATCAAATACCGCAACAGCGGCCCTTTTTTCTCCTCGGTTACCCGGTAGCCGGTTTGTTTGATCAAATCCAGGTTTTCCGTTTCCGGCGCTATTTCAATTTTCACCGGATCGTGCAACAACATCTCCGTAATGGTATGAATCTCCTTCCCGAGCGTTGCTGAAAACAACAGATTTTGGCGTTTTTCCGGCAATAAATCAAAAATGCGGGTCATTTCTTCTTTAAAACCCAGATTGAGCATTTTATCGGCTTCGTCCAACACCAGGATATCTATATCTGATAACTGTATGGCATTGTTGGCCACCAAATCCAATAGTCGCCCGGGCGTGGCAATCAGCACCTCCACCCCGCGCAACCGGATCATTTGAGGATTGATCGATACACCGCCAAACACCGCGAGCGTTTTGACAGGCCGGGGCAAATGAGCGCTGAACAATTTAAATACGTCGCCGACCTGTACCGCCAACTCTCGCATGGGTACCAGGATCAATGCTTTGATGAACCTGTTCGGAGCGACGGGTTTTTGCTGAAATTGTTGCAAAATGGGGAGCACAAAACTCGCCGTTTTACCCGAGCCGGTTTGGGCTATGCCCAAAATATCTTTGCCCGCCAATATTGCCGGAATAGCGGCCTCCTGAATCGGATAGGGCGTTGTATAATCGGATTTTGCTATGGTGGCTAATAAAGGGGCGGATAAACCAAGTTTGGAAAAAGACATAATTTGAGTTGAATTAATAATAAAGCGCTTGCGCTCGCCCGTTCAGTTTCTTATCCTAAATACTTTCCCTTCAAACTTCAAACTTCAAACTTCAAACTTCAAACTTCAAACTTCAAACTTCAAACTTCGAACTTCAAACTTCAAACTTCGAACTTCAAACTTCAAACTTCAAACTTCAAACCCCCGTTCAATTCCCTATCCGCACCACCTTTCCCGTCCACTTCCGGTTCGAATCGCCGGTTATGTTCAGCCAGTACACGCCACCCGGCAACGACGCTACCGGAACAGGAACTTCCCACGGGCCGGCGGCTACCTGCATGGCACGGCTCCAGACCTGCTGACCGGTGGCATTGTACAACGACAAGACCAACTGTTCGTGCTGAAGGCCATGGCCTTGTACCCAGGCAATATTGGTCGCCGGATTTGGCTGTATGCGGAATCGCGCCGGCGTTTCCGGTGCGGCGACGCCCACCAACGGATCGCCGGCCAATCCAATATCATCAAGGTACATATTATTCCCGTATCCCGATTGATTCAAAAATTTGACCGTGATATACTTGCCGGCATAAGCGCTCAGGTCGAGCGAAATTTCCCGCCACTCTTCGCAGCTTTGAGGCGAAAAAGCATCGTATTCATACAAATTATTGGGCCCGATACCGCTGGTGGTGGTACTCAGCGCTTCGCCGCCACTGCGGAAAATAGTTTGGAACGAGCTGCCGCAATCGGCTGAAACGAGCACTTTCAACGAGTCGATAAAAATTCCACCGTCGTAATACGGCGCATAAGCGACCCGGAAACGGAGTATGGGCTGCACGATCTGGGTAAGATCGAGGTTGATGGGCAACAGGATTTCGTCCTGGCCGTAGCTGCTGTACACGTAGTTTTCCACGAAATACGCCGTGTCGCCCGCGGGATCGCAGGCGGTAATATTTACCGGCGACCAGGTAATGCCGTCATCGGGGTTCAGGACGGTCAGATTGCCCAGGCCGCCCGAAAAATCATTCGCCACAGGAAGCGTGTTGATGACCGGAGTGAGCACCCGCACCATTTTCTGGATCGTTTTTGTGGAAGTCCCCGCCGGATTTGTAACGGTCAGGGTGACGTCGTATTCGCCGGCGTTGTTATACATGACCCGGGGATTGCGCAGGCTGGAACTGGACGGCGTTCCACCCGGAAATTGCCAGCTCCAGGTAGCGCCGGCATGCTGGAGCATGGAGAAATCGTCGAATTGCAGGGTGTCGCCCGGGCACTCCGTTTCCCGTTTGTTTACCATCGGTTGCGCTACCGGGCGCGAAGGCGTGATAAAAGGGGCTTCCCAAACGCCTTTGCTGTAAGCGCCCAGCCGCAATTTGTTGTCCCGGTAAAAAGGCCGCAGGATACAAGTGGCCACACTTTTGGGCAGCCCCTCGTTGAAGGGCATCCAGTCGGGCATCGTATCGTCGCGGTACCAGATCGTGCGATAGGTGCCCAGGTAAATGCCGCCGTCGGTACCGCCCTGATGCAGAATATAGGAAACGTGTTCGCCATTTAACGCCGGGGTGCTGCGGTTTTCCCATTGTTGTCCGCCATCGGCGGAGCGGTACACTTTCTGGCCGTCGCTGCCATCGGCATAGGCGACCCAGAGCAGGTTTTCGTCTTCGGGGCTGAGCGTGATCAGCATGCGGCGCGCATAGCCGGGCGGCAGCGGGAGTTGATTCCAGGTTTGCCCGCCGTCGGTGGTTTTCCATAAAATGCCGGGGTCCCAGGAATACGCCGCCCGTTGGAACAGGTACATGACTTCGGGGTTGCTGCGACTGATTTCAAAGCCCATAGTTCGGGCATTTATATCCGTTCCGAAGGTATGTACGACCGTCCAAATGGAGCCGCCGTCCACGGTTTTCCAGAGTTTATTTTCATTTGACACAAAAAAGGTATTCCACGACCTCGGATCCCATTCCATTTCGCCGCTTTCCGCATCGTAATAACTTTCGTTCGGGTATTTACCAAAAGGAAAATACTGCGCAAAACCGTTTTGTATTTCCGGTAAAATAACGCCGCCGATATCGGAATGATAGGTTTTTCTGCCAGGCCCGGGATTGATATAACCCGTTGCCGCCTCGCCGCCGCCCAGGCTCAGGCACTCGCCGGGAAGCCAGTCTTCGTACCAGCCGGTATTGCCGTTGTGGTAACGTCCGCCGACAAACAGGTCGTCGTTCCAGCCGGTGGCAAATCCCCAAAAATCGGAACTCGAAATACCCCGGTTGCGGGCGAAATGGGTTTGGAAAAAATCGCCGGAGTATTCGATGCCGCCGTCGCTGGTCATCCAGACGTCGGCGCCATTGATTTCTATTTCCTGACAATCGGGATGCACATAATTGAAGTCATTGCTGCAATAGCCGCCGATACAGGTAAAGGTGGCCGCGCCGTCGGAGGAGGTCCATAAATTGAGAAAGCCGGCCAGCAATTGGTCGGGGTTGGTATCGGAAGCGTCGAAACCGAGGTTGTAAAAGCCCTGGTGGTAACCGCCGGTTTGCCCGATAGTGGCCATATTCGGGTGTGTATTTTCTGTCCAGGGGCCGCCGGCGGGTGCATTTGGCAACGTCCAGGTTTCACCGCCATCGTCGGAACGCCAGATGCCGATAAAACCGGAATCATCCGTTTTGGCTTCGCCGATCAGTACGGCGTACAAGCGGTTGGGATCGGCGTTCGTAACGGCCAACCGGGCGCCCCCGTCATTGACGCCCGGCAGATCGGAGAAAAACCAGCCGTTGTCTTTGAGGGTCCAGTTGAGGCCGCTGTCGGTGGATTTGTAAAAACGGCAGATTTTAGCGGCCGGGTCGTTCCGCACCAAAAAAACAGTGGCCGGATCGTCGGTTTTCCATTCCACATCATAACAAGCCTCGGGAAATAACTGCACCCAGTTGAGGCCGCCGTCGGTGCTTCGGTACAGGCCTTTGAAGGTGGCCGCCAGTACGATTTGTGGGTCGGCGGGGTTCACCAGGATTTCATTTGCGGATAGTTCGTTGACCGTCAATACGATATCCCAGGTCAGGCCACCATCGGCGCTTTTGCGGATATGCGAGCCTTCGCCCAGAAAAACGATGTCGGGGTTGGAAGGATGCACTTCCAGTGCCGTTGGGGAAGATATTTCAACATTCCGCGTGACGCAAACCCAGTTGAGCCCGCGATCAGCACTTTTAAACACTTCGGAGCCTTCCGTTCCGCAATAAACCACATCCGGATGGGAAAACGACTGGTCGATGCAGTAGATATTGGCTTGCGAGGACTTGGCCAAAGGGTCGGGGCCGGTGTTTGTATTAAAGGTCTCGAAAGGCCCGATGCTGGTCCAGGTGGCTGAAAACCGGCCCGCACCGGCCGCATCGGTTTTTAATTGTTTGATGCGCTGTTGAAAGGTCGCCGATTCCGCCGCACCGGGCTTTTCCACCCAGCCTGCCGGACTGACATACGGCTGAACGGCGCGCCGCCATTTTTTGTAATATTGGCTAAACGTCGTTTTCTCCGACGGATGACTGATGCGCCAGGCGCGGTAGCCGTCGTCGACTTTCCAGACATTCGGATGATCCGTGTACATCTCCTGCGCCCAATCAGGTAGTGTTTCTCCGGAAGCAGGAGCAGGTTTGAACAATTTTTGGGCGTGGAGATGAAAGGCAAATAAAAGGGCGAAAGCGGATAAAAAATACTTCATGAATTTGCGGAGGATAAAAATGAAGCCGCAAATATTAGAAAAAAGTAATTAAATAATTTTTCCAGCCTACCGAAGGATTTTTCGCCGGCCGCCGTCTAACCCGTTGCAGCTGAAAAAATGCGTTTTCCCTGGCCCGGGATTTTGCATTTTAAATGCGTAGACGATTTAAACACATAGGCACATAGAACACATAGTCTTTTGATTATCAAAATTTTAAATCTTACGTGGTCTATGTGCCTATGTGTTGAAAATCAAATAAATGTGTTCAATCACTAATCTCCGGCAACATTCAAAATTTCAAACATGAACAGACTTCTGACCGTCCTGGCGATGGTTTTCATCGCAACTTCCGCTTTTTCCCAAATCAGCCCGGCCATCACCTCGTGGTTGAGAAACACGACCGGCATCACGGGCCGGCATTACGTGAAAGGCAATTCCACGCCCATCAACGACAGTTACCCCGCTAATGTGCAAAAAGTGCAGTTTACAGCCAATCACGTGTATGTCAGTTGCAGCGGCATCCCGGCGTATATCATCGGGCCTTATCAGGATGGAAACCCCAATCAGGGTGGCAACAACAACAATATCTATAAGATTACTTTGGCGCCGGTAAAAAACACCGGCACGCCGACCAACACCACGGGCGGCACGATCGGCGTGTTCATCAACGGCGTTTCGTTGTTCGATTACCGGGACGGCGTGTCGTACAGCCTGGCAGCAGGGAAAGACCAGGGCGGCCCGGGCGGCGGCATGGGTGACGGCGTTTGGAACCGCGATGCCGTGGTGGCAGAACGAGTTGGTTTTGATTGCGCCAAAGGTCACCCCGCCATGACCAACTACCACCACCACCAAAACCCGAGCGCTTTTAACCTGGATTTGAACGTTATTTCCGATGTATGCGACCTGTATTTAGCCGACGGCTTGTATGTGATTGACTCTGCGATACATTCCCCGCTGTTAGGATACGCTTACGACGGTTTTCCGATTTATGGGGCTTATGCCTATAAAAACGCGGATGGTACCGGCGGCGTTACGCGCATGAGGTCGAGTTACAGTTTGCGCGATATTATGGTCAGAACGCACTATGCTGACGGAACGGATGTCAAAGACGGCCCGGCCGTGAATGCCGCCTATCCGTTGGGCTATTACCGCGAGGATTACCAATACAATCCCACTTCGGCCGCCACACCCGACTACCTGGACGAGCACAACGGCCGGTTCTGCGTGACACCCGAGTACCCGGACGGCATTTATTGCTATTTTGCTACCGTGGATCAAAACTGGAATTCTGCCTATCCGTACGTTGTAGGCCCCACTTTTTACGGCGTAAGAAGTGTGACCCGCGTCAACGCCGTCAACGAACCCACGACCACCTTTACGGGCGTCACTTCTACAGAAGATGAATTTGAAATAGAGCAGGCCAATATTCATATTTACCCCAATCCGACGGCCGATTTAATCATCATTCAGGCCAAAACGATGCTGGAAAAATCCTGTCGGATAGAATTGGCCGATGCGAATGGGAAAATAGTTCTGTCTAAAGATTTCTATCAGGGCAGCACGATTTGCCATCTCGAAACCGACACGTTGTACAACGGTATCTATTTTCTGACGGTGAAAAACGGTGGTTCTGGAAAGACGTTTAAAGTTATTATTAATCGATAGGGAATGTTTCCCGTCCTTTGCCCCCAATGCAAACCGATCCGAAACATGCCCCCTTTCGCGACGTGCCGTTTCCCGAAACGGACATCCGCGAGTACCTGGCCGCCGATGGCGCGTTGCTGCTGCGTGCCGCCATGTCCCTCGGCGCCTACCCCGAACGGATGACCGAAGGCCTGCTGCATTGGGCCGCGGCGGCGCCCGACCGGGTGTTTATGGCCCAGCGCGACGCCACAGGCGGCTGGCGGAAATACACCTATGGTCAAACCCTGGAAGCGGTGAAAAGTATCGCCCAGGCCCTGCTCAACCGCGGTCTGACGCCTGAAACTCCAGTCGCCATTCTGTCGGAAAACAGCATCGAACACGGGCTCCTGGCTTTTGCGGCCCTGCACGCCGGTATTCCGCATGCGCCCGTTTCGCCGGCCTATTCGCTGCGCTCCACCGACTTCGTCAAACTGCGGCAGTGCATCGAACTGCTCACGCCGGGGTTGATCTTTGTGGTCGACGGCAAAAAATATGAGTCCGCTTTGCGGGCCGTCGCTGGGAAAACGGAAATTTTGGTTGTGGCCAATTTCCCGGAAAACCTGCCCGCGACGCCCTTTGAAAATCTTTTAAAAACCGTACCCGGCCCCGCAGTGGAGCAGGCCTACCACAACATACGGCCCGATACCATCGCCAAAATCCTCTTTACCTCCGGCTCCACCGGGCCGCCCAAGGGCGTCATCAACACCCACGGGAACATTTGCGCCAACTGGCAACAGATCAGGCAAACCATCCCGTTCCTGGCAGACGACCTGCTGCTGCTCGACTGGTTGCCCTGGAGCCACACGTTTGGCGGAAACCACAATTTCGGCCTGTGCTCCTGGCTCGGCGGCTCGTTTTACATCGATGAAGGCAATCCCACGCCCGCGGGTATCGCCGCCACTGTGGCCAACCTGCGGGAAATCGCCCCGACGATCTATTTCAACGTTCCGAGAGGTTTTGAAGAACTCATTCCGCGTCTCAAAGCGGATCAAGCGCTCCGGACCATGTTTTTCAGCCGGCTGAAACTGCTCTTCTATGCCGGGGCCAGTATCAGCCAACCTGTGTGGGATGCGCTGGAGGCCCTTTCCGTGGAAGCCACCGGCCAACGGGTGGTCATTTCTGCCGGATTGGGTTGCACCGAATCCAGCCCGGCCGCGCTGCTCTGCGCACAAAAAGGCGGTTTCGCCGGGCTCTTGGGCACGCCGGTGCCCGGACTCGAACTGAAACTCGCGGCGGCCGGCGACAAACTCGAAGCCCGCTTCCGGGGGCCCAACATCACGCCCGGATACTGGCGCCAACCCGAACTCACTGCCCGGGCCTTCGACGCCGACGGGTTCTATTGCACCGGCGACGCCCTGCGTTTTGCAGCACCCGGCAATCCCAACGCCGGCCTGCTCTTCGACGGGCGCATCACCGAGGATTTCAAGATTAGTACCGGCACCTGGGTACACGTCGGCGCCCTGCGCGCACAACTTATCGCCGCCGGCGCCGGACTCATTCAAGACGTGGTGCTGGCCGGCGAGAGCAGGCCGTTCGTGGGCGCCATTGTTTTTCCGGATATCCATCAATTGCGGAAAATCACGGGCCTGGATACCGCGGCGGATATAACCACCCTGACCACCCATCCGGCCGCCCGGGCTGCCTTGCAACAAGTGCTTAACGATTTTGCCCAACGCAGTACGGGCAGCTCCAGCCTCGTGCAGCGGGCTGTTTTTGCCGATTTTACCCTGTCTATCGATGCAGGGGAAATCACGGATAAAGGCTCTATCAATCAGGGGGCCGTGCTGGCGAGCAGGGCTGCGACGGTAGAGCGAATATATGCGGAGCGGGAGGATGATGGGGTGGTGGTGGTTTTGGAAAGGGAGTAAAATCCGCGAAAATCCGTGTACATAGTCCGTGTAATCCGTGTTCCCATCCTGCTTGAGCGGCCCTCGGAGGAGGATGGGAACACGGATTACACGGACTATGTACACGGATTTTCGCGGATTTTTTTGCGGGGCATTTGTCCTTCCACCTGTGGTTTCCCCCTTACCGCATCCCCAAATACACCCCATTCGTCCACCCAAACCCATCCTGATTCGGGTATTCCCCGCCGCCGGCGAGCAGGTTTAAGTCGGTGACGTTGTATTTTTCCATCATTTTCCCGGTTTCGGCGTACACTTTTTCGTTGTTCTGCATCCAGTGGCGGCGGATTTTGGCTGCCAGTTCGGTGTGGCCGTAGTTGGTCAGTCCCTGGTAGGTCATCCATTGCAGTGGCGCCCAGCCGTTGGGCGCGTCCCATTGCTGGCCCGTGGCGGCGAGGGTGGTGGCGAGCCCGCCCGGATGGAGGAATTTTTGTTCCACACATTCGGCGACGCGTTGGGCTTGTTCGGCCGTGGCCACATTAAAAAATAGGGGAAAAACGCCCGCCAGCGTGAAGCGCTCCGATTGGGTTTGCCGGATGTGGTTATAGTCGAAAAAGAAACCGGCGGCGGCATTCCAGCAGTAGTGTAAGATGGCCGTGCGGCGGCGTTGGGCTTTTTCCTGGTAGCTGCCGGCTTGCGGTGCATCACCTGCCAGGTCGTGGGCGTTGGCCAGGGATTCTTCCAAGTGCAGGAGCAGGCAATTCAGGTCCACGGGTACCAGGTCGGTCGTTTGAATGGTGGCCATATTTTGCCCGTCGGCAAACCAGCGGCCGCTAAAGTCCCAGCCCGATTCGGCGGCGGCGCGGATGTGGCGGTACGTCACGGCCGGCGGATTGGCAGCCTGCTGCGCGAGGTGTACGTCCTCGATATAAGCTTCCGGGCGCGGCGTGTCGCGGTCGTCCCAATAACGGTTCAGGATGGCGCCGTCGGGCATCCGGACGCCCCGGCGGTGTGTGCTGTTTTCCGGAGAAAGGTCTTCTTCGCCCGACATCCAGAAGCGATACTCTTTCTCCAGTTGCGGCCGGTATTGCTGCCAGATAGCCGGTCCTTTTACATCGGCCAGCAGGCCCACCATAGCCACAAAAAACGGCGGCTGCGAACGCCCCAGGTAGTAGGTGCGGTTGCCGTTGGGGATAAATCCGAGCGTGTCGATCAGATGCGCGAAGTTATCCACCATGTTCTGGATGAGGTCGGTGCGGCCCGAGACTTGCAAGCCCAGCATGGTGAAATAACTATCCCAATAATAGATTTCCCGGAACCGGCCGCCGGGCACGATATACGGGTAGGGTAGGGGGATCAGCGTGCCGCCCCGGCTGTCGGGTGTGCGGGTGAGCACGTTCCACAAGGTTTGCAGGTGCTCTGTGATGGTTTTTTGGCCCGATTGATAGTACGTCTCCGGGTTTTTCGGGGGTGCAAAACGGGCCTCCACGAAGGCTTTCAGGTCGAAATCCGGGCGGGCTTTTTCCTTTTCATAATCCGCCAATATTTCCGCAACCGGGTGCCGGGGTACGCAGTCAGTGAAGTATTTGGAATCCGGGAATATGGCGGAGGACTGTACGGCTTCGTAGAGGGGAGAGAGGGATTCAATGTGGAATAGCATGGATGGTATTGTTTATAATTTCAATCAATGGGTGTTTGGGGTTTCGACTTGCGATTCGACCCCTCCCCCATCCCCTCCCCCGAAGGGGAGGGGGGCTTGATCCCGTATAGATATTTTTG